>CAYYBR010000329.1:1741-4121 GCA_964470035.1 uncultured Saprospiraceae bacterium | reverse complement strand
ACTTAACTTAAACTCCAGTTGCTTTGTGTGTCCTCCACAGTTGCATTGCGTGTCCCCGCGCAATGCCGCATCACAACAAGAAGCGTTGCGCCAGGAGACGCAACTTAACTTAAACTCCAGTTGCATTGCGTGTCCTCGCGCAATGCTGCATCACAACAAAAAGCGTTGCGCCAGAAGACGCAACTTAACTTAGACTCCAGTTGCCGCTCCGGAGCAACGAAGGCTCCCGACAAAATACATTGCGCCTGAGTCGCAATGCAATAAAAAACTACACCCCAGTGTGGGCTCTCTACAGAACAAATAGAAAATCTTTGTATCAACAACAATACTGCACGCCATGAAATCACTGAATATCATTACCGATTTGAGTTCATTCCTGCTAATCACAGCATGCACCTCAGATTCTTCAACCTATACACCATGATTCAATCTATAACTGGAAGAGAGCGAGAAGTACTTGAGCTAGTAGCTCATGAATACACCACTCCACAGATCGCCTCACAACTCTATCTATCTACCCACACGGTAGACAGTCATAAGAAAAATCTCAAATCCAAACTCGAAGTAAAAAATACTGCAGGCATGGTACGTCGTGGATTTGAGCTGGGCTTACTGAAGATAGTATCTGGCAGTGCGGCTCAGGTCTTGATCTTGGCAGGAGTATTTTTAAGCATGACCTTCACAATGACTGGCCAAGAGTTTGTCACGCAGTGGCAGACCACCTCAAATGGTGAGAGCATCACCATCACCATCAATCCTAATGCTTCTGGGTCTGTCAAATATGACATAGACTGGGGAGATGGATCCCCACCACAAATATCTGTCACTACATCTGTCTCACACACCTATGCCGTAGCTGGGAAGTATGATGTAAAGATATCGGGAGATTTCCCAGGCATACAGGTCAATATACCTGCTAGCAATGCATCAAAACTTCTTCTGGTAAAACAATGGGGCAGTATACAATGGACCACTATGCGCGATGCCTTCAGCGACGCTTCTGAAATGGTCATCAGCGCTACCGATGCGCCTGACCTGAGTAAAGTGACTAATACCGGTCGCATGTTTGAAGGTTGTACAAAGCTCAATTCTGATATCAATCACTGGGACATGTCCAATGTCACCACAGCATTTGAGATGTTTGCCAACTGCTCCACTTATAATCAACCCCTCAATAACTGGGATGTATCCATTGTCACAGATATGAATGAGATGTTTCGCAATGCATCCAGCTTTGATCAATCCCTTGGAGACTGGGAGATATTTGTGGTGGGCGAAATGTCAGATATGCTGGCTGGCACCGCTATGTCTGTAGCTAACTATGATGCGACCATCATAGGTTGGGCGGGATTACAACAAGTAGCATCTGGAGTAGAATTTGGGGTCTCAGGATTAACGTATTGCTCTTCGGCATCACAGAGACAATCACTCATTGATGATCAAAGTTGGGATTTTGATGATGATATGGAGTGCTTTAGTGGAGCAAGGCCCTTCGTCACCAAGTGGCAGATCGATGATGCAAGTCAATCCTTGACGATCACTACTACTGCCGGACTGGACTACTTATATAATGTCGACTGGGAGAATGATGGGGTAATAGACTTTACAGGTGTGGTCAGTGATGTATCTCATACATATCCTGTGCCAGGCACATACGACGTGGCCATATTCGGACAGTTTCCACGTCCTCGTATGGCTGGCACAAGACTTAAAGAGATAGTGCAGTGGGGAGATATAGCCTGGGACTCTTTAAGCCAATCTTTTAGCAATGCTAGTCATATGATCATCACAGCCACTGACGCTCCTGATCTACGTGAGGTTACGTCACTGGAGAGCATGTTTGAAGGTTGTGATTCTTTGACAGCAGATATCAATCATTGGGATGTTTCTTCGATAAAAAATATGAGATCATTATTCATTTTTGCCGATCGCTTTAATAGTCCGCTAGATAACTGGGATGTGTCCAACGTCACTAATATGACCAGCATGTTTCGTTCGGCGAGTACCTTCGATCAACCTCTGAATAGTTGGAATGTATCTAGCGTAACTTATATGGTTTCTATGTTTGAACGTGCAACTAACTTTAATCAGTCATTAGATGGCTGGGACGTATCTAATGTAACAGATATGGAAGAGATGTTTAGAAATGCAGTCGGCTTTAATCAAGTAATGAGCAGTTGGAATCCCGAGAGTGTAACTACTATGTCAAACATGTTTCGTGGAGCCTCTAATTTCAATCAGCCCATTGGCAATTGGAATGTAAGTAATGTAACAAGCATGTCAAGTATGTTTTCTAATGCTACGGCATTTAATCAGCCCATTGGAAATTGGAATGTAAGTAATGTAACAAGCATGTCAAGTATGTTTTCTAATGCTACGG
>CAYYBR010000329.1:0-1641 GCA_964470035.1 uncultured Saprospiraceae bacterium | reverse complement strand
CATTTAATCAGCCCATTGGCAATTGGAATGTAAGTAATGTAACAAGCATGTCATTTATGTTTTCTGATGCTGCGGCATTTAATCAGCCCATTAGAAATTGGAATACATTTAGTGCCCAATCTATGCGATCCATGTTCAGCGGAGCTACTTCTTTTAACCAGGACTTGCCTAATTGGAATACGCAGAATGTTACAACCATGGAACGTATGTTTCGAGGGGCCGTGGCTTTTGACGGTAACATAGGTAATTGGAATACACAAAATGTTACTACCATGAGCGGCATGTTTAAAGATGCAACCAGCTTTAATCAACCAATCGGCAATTGGAACACCTCTAGTGTCACTAACATGAGTAGTATGTTTTTCAACAATATAGCTTTCAATCAGCCTATAGGCAATTGGAATACACAAAATGTTACTACCATGGATGGCATGTTTAAAGATGCAATCAGCTTTAATCAAGATATCAGCGATTGGGATGTATCTCAGGTGACTAACATGGACGATGTATTTAATGGAGCGACTGCCTTTAATCAAGATATCGGCGATTGGAATACACAAAATGTTACTACCATGAGCGGCATGTTTGGTGGAGACGACTTCTCGGATGTACCGACTATCTTTAATCAACCAATCGGCAATTGGAACACCTCTAGTGTCACTAACATGAGTAGTATGTTTTTCAACAATATAGCTTTCAATCAGCCTATAGGCAATTGGAATACACAAAATGTTACTACCATGGATGGCATGTTTAAAGATGCAATCAGCTTTAATCAAGATATCAGCGATTGGGATGTATCTCAGGTGACTAACATGGACGATGTATTTAATGGAGCGACTGCCTTTAATCAAGATATCGGCGATTGGGATGTATCCAATGCAAGATCTTTTGAAAGGACATTTCGGCTTGCTACCAGTTTTGATCAAAATATAGGAGCGTGGGATTTGTCAAGCGCAAATGGATCATTTAGCACCTTTAGCATGTTGGACTTTTCAGGGCTGTCGATTACCTCTTATGACAGCACCTTAATCGGCTGGTTAGATCAAGGCATCATGAATATCCAGATGGGCGCCAGAGAATTACAATATTGTATAGCAGAAAATGCTCGTCAGGCACTGATAGACAACTTCGGGTGGATCATTACAGATAGTGGCCGTAACTGCAACGTTAGACCTTGCATAGAAACCCAGGCTAATCTGCTAGAAACCTCTATAGATTGGCACTCTAATAGAATTCGATGGAGTCAAGGTGCGATACCTGGTGTATGTGATGAAGTTGTGATACCCTTCGATATATCAACCTCGATCACTACAGATGACGCCGAGTGCTTCTCTATCGAGATAGAAAATGGAGGCCAGCTGGAAGTAATGGTAGGACGGCAGCTAGAGGTGTGGGTGGATGAATAACATAATGCATTGCGCTAGAGTCGCAATGAAACCCCGAACGCCAGAGCCTGAGGAAATTAGAGCGTAAGGGTCATTGAGCCCGTTGGGAGCGGTGATCCTAATCTTTTGCTTTGCGTGTCTTCTAGAGTTGCATTGCGTGTCCCCACGCAATGCAACACCTCGACAAGAAGCGTTGCGCCACAACAAAAAGCGTTGCGCCAGGAGACGCAACTTAACTTAGACTCCAGTTGCT
>CAYYBR010000328.1:0-4144 GCA_964470035.1 uncultured Saprospiraceae bacterium | reverse complement strand
AAAAGAAAGTCACACCAAGATTAGTATACGTCCGCAATCCAGTTGGTTGCGGTTCCCTCGCGCATGTGCTCTGGCACATGCGGCCGTTGTTGCACACGGCTAAACTCGGGTCATCTTGTGGTATAAAAACCACCAAGAGGGATCGCGGAGCAATCCTTTAAGGGCATATCGAGTTTGCTCGTATTAGCCGTTGGAAAAGAAAGTCACACCAAGATTAGTATACGTCCGCAATCCAGTTGGTTGCGGTTCCCTCGCGCATGTGCTCTGGCACATGCGGCCGTTGTTACCCACGGCTAAACTCGGTCATCCTACGGGCTGCAAGAAGACCTTTCTCAAAAGGTCTAGTTGTGATATAAAAACCACCAAGAGGGATCGCGGAGCAATCCTTTAAGGGCCTATCGAGTTTGCTCGTATTAGCCGTTGGAAAAGAAAGTCACAACAAGAATAGTATACGTCCGCAATCCAGTTGGTTGCGGTTCCCTCGCGCATGTGCTCTGGCACATGCGGCCGTTGTTACCCACGGCTAAATTCGGTCATGATAAAGAGCTAAGCGGTGAGATTACCCAGATGGATGTAGCACCTTATGAGTACACAATCGACTCAGGTGAGACTATTGAGATAGCTTCCTGATGGGGTTTCACACCCACTGAAGCTCCAGGAATGCAGCTTCCTAAAGAAGTTACCATGGAGGACAAGGGAAGAGACCATTTGTGTCTTTTCTCTTGTCCAAAATGGTTGTCTATATCACTGCTAAATCTTGGCAGTATACTATTCTTAAACACCGTATAAATCTATTAAGCATGAAGTTCGAGAAAGGAGAGATCCTATTCTCTTGGGGCGTTTATGCCCTAATGGAGACATCTAACACATTTGCTCAATTCGTTCTAAGCTCATTAGAGCGCCATAAGAAAGGAGACTGGGGCAATGTATGTCCAGGAGACCAAAAAGCCAACGATGACGCCCTTATCTATCAAAGCAGGCTTTTCTCAGCATATCTAGGAGAAAAGAAGATTTGGATCATAACAGAATGGAATAGATCTGTAACAACTGTATTGTTTCCTATAGATTATTAAAATATTGAGTTAATTCGTTGATTATTTTAGATATAGATATAGTATTTTGCGAATAAATTTACCTCTGATAATCAAAAGGTGTAGATATAACCTAGTTATCGGCAAGGAAGATTGAAAAATGATAGAATCAATAGAAAAAATAGAAAACTTAGGTTGCTTCTCGAAATACGAAAAGCCAGAACAATTGAAAAGCTTTGATGTGGTCAATACTTTCTATGGTGCCAATGGTACTGGAAAATCTACATTAAGTAATCTTCTTTACTGCCTTTCAAAACATTGTCCTAATAAGAACGAATTGATTGAAGAGTATTTTGAACTCAATACTGAAATAGAGATCATAACCTCAGAGGGAAAAATTACAAAAAACAATATTGCTAAAATTAGTAAGGACATTTATGTTTTTAATACGAACTTCATTACTGAACATATTTTCAATGGCACTGATGCAAACATCTCTTCGTTTGACGCAACTATCAAATTAACAAACAAACAAATAGGTGTAATTGATGTACGTCTAAAAGTACTTAGAGCCAGATTAGATTACATTCAAGAAGTAACATCAAAATTAAATACGAAATTTGATAAGACTTGGGACATCTATAAAAAAGAGTTTCAAGAACGAGTTATTGGTCCAAGATTAACAAATGTTAAACCCAATATAACTGCAAGTAGTAACGAAAAATTCGCTACCGCAAAATTAGAACTTGAACAACTATATCAGTCTTATAAAAAGAAGGACGAAGAAAGCAATTCCCTTGATAAAATTTCACAAATCGAAATCCAGCTTCAAGGAATCAACAATGACCCAATAATAGTTGATGAAATAAAAAGCATTCTCAAAACTAATGTTAAAGAGGTAACAGGTGAAAGAATCAAAAATAATATTGAGTTAGCAACGACAGAAATTGAAAAAAGGAAAATGCAAGATAAGATTCTCACTCCTTCAAATTGGTTTAGAAATGCAGGAAGATACTTGTACTTTTTTAAAGAAAACTCGAAAGAAAAATGTCCACTTTGTGATTCAGACATTTCTGATAGAATTGCAGATATCATTGATGAATATTCAGAGTATTTTAATGACAATGCAACTAAATTATTAGACAGAATTCAGAACAGCGAAAATCAACTTAAACAGCTTTCTTATGATAAAACAGAACAGATTTTTGGGCTAATAATTTCTGATCTAAAAGATCTTAGTATTAACTACAACTATTCAAAGACACTAATCACAAAGGAAGAAGTAGAGATAGACAAAAAAGTTTTATCTTCTTTACTAAGTGATAAAAGAAAGTCATTGTCGAAAAAGGTTGTTCATGAAGAATTAGTAGGCAATAATTTAAATCAATATCTCTCACAAATTGATGATCGAATTAGTGAAATAGAAAATCTTATAGATTCAGAGAGAAAGAAACTTGAGTCAGTAAAGTTAGCGGACATCTTGAGTAAGTTGAAAAATAAAGTTGCAACTATTACAACTTTAGATTTCAATCAAGATCTCAATAAAGTCTTAAAGCCATCCAAGAAATCAAATTTTGAATTAGCAACACACGCTATTAGGGTCGATGATAAAATCAAAAAAGAAACTAATCTTCTAACTACGCAAAGAGCCTCAGAAGTTTCAAAACTTGATGCCGAATCAAAATTTGTAAATATTTATTTATCTTATTTAGGAATCGATCATTTTTCAATTCAGAGAAACAAAGCAGCAAATGACAACTTAATTGTTAATTATAAATTAAGTGGGAAATCGAAGAAAGGCCTAAAAGCAACATTAAGTGAGGGAGAAAAAACATCTTTAGCTTTTTCCTATTTCATAAGTAAAATAAGAGCTGAAATTTTAGAAGGAAAAGAAGATGGATTTAAAGGAAAAACCATTGTGATTGATGATCCAATTTCCAGTTTGGATGAAAATAGACTATTTCAAACTGCTAATTTAATTGATTCATTCTTCTTCTATTCTTTTCCTGAGATCGAGAAATATCCAGAACAGGTTTTTTTCTTTAGCCATAACTATAGCTTTGCAAAATATTTGAACAACAATCTAAAAACCAATGAAAGAATTAGAGATAAGTGTAGAGATTATTACATAAAAAAAGAGAGCCCTAAAATCGATTCGCTTCCCTCTTCATTAACCAATTACACCAATACCTACATAATAAAGTTGCAAGAGATAATGAATTTCAAATCTAAAGGAATTCCAGAGTACAATGTAGCAAAAAACTACCTTCCCAATTACATTAGAATCGTAATGGAAACATTTCTATCTTTCAAACTTGCCACTATTAAAGATGACCGAAATTACCTGCCAACTTTTACTCACCTTATTAGGAAGATGGTTAATCGATTAGGTGAAATTGATGACTATGAAATAACAGTTGGAGGAAATAAATTCAATAAGCAAATGGCAATAGAAAGATTAAACCATTTGAAAAGAATATCGGATCACGAATCACATGGAAGCATATCAAGTCTTCAAGAAATGAAATATATTTCAGAAGCAGAACTCAAAAATTTTGCAAAATATACATTACAAGTGATTAACTATTTAGATGATATTCACTTAAATAAAATTAAAGGTATGACATAAAACCCAGCCGATAACACACAGTATGACATCATGGCTTCGCCACGCTGCATACTGTAGAACCGTTAGGCTTAATTTAATAGAAAATGAAACACGCAAATGAAATATTGATACTGATTCAACTCACCTTTTTCCAATTAGCTCAGGCTCAATTAATCACTGAAGATATAGCTATGATTCAACAAATTCGTGCTGTATATGAAGTGACTGAAACAACTAAATCAATTTCTGACACAACTGCATACACATACTTTGATGAATCCTATAGAACAATCGAAGACTTCAGCGCTTTTGACACTTACGTGGACAAGTATTCATATGAGCAAGGAGGACAGCTAATTATTAAAAATAGATTCAGACCTACAAAAAGGAAAAGACCATATCGAACATGGAAATATTTTTTCAATGAAAAACATCAACTTATTAAGGAGGAATGTAAATGGGATATTGCTAAAGGAAAAGACTTAATTCAATATGTGTATTACAA
>CAYYBR010000327.1:0-4145 GCA_964470035.1 uncultured Saprospiraceae bacterium | reverse complement strand
CTTCCAGCGCTTACGACGATACCAGATCCTTCGTTACCACTAGGCAGTGCTTTATCCCATCTTCCTTTCATGTGATCAGCTATGGCAGATGGATATTTAATGGTTTTTGGCTGAGCCGTGGTACCTATAAGGTCTGATGTGATCATATTTGATAATCCAAAGAGTACGCCTACATCGGACGGGTTGATAGGCGCAGCATGTATTTCCACTACCACCTCGTGAGCGGCAGGTTCTGGCATCGGAGTAGTGATTACTTCTAACGATAAAGTGCCTTCTTTACTTAGTGTTGATCTTATTTCTCTGTTCATAGCCTGTTCTGTTTTATGTGGTATTCTTTCTGTTAAATATTCTGCCTACTTCATATTGAAGAAGCCGTAACCATAAAATAAGTTGTTTGTCTTTCTGAGCTAGTTGCTGTATATCAATTCAATTAGTTAGCTAGATATTAAGTCTAGCTCATCGTTCTGGATAAAAAGAGTAGCATTTTACTTTATTGTGTATGGTTGTCATGGCACTCCATCCGAGGAAATATTCTGATGCTCACAATATATTCATTGCTTAGATAGGGTGCAGGATGACCAGCCAGATATGCACCTCTCAAGGTACGAATAGTTCCTCCTTGAAGCTCGATTGCAAGGTCAAAATTATCAGCGCAAAAGCTCTGATGATGTCGTGTTTGTCGTCATCATCAAGTCCGGCAAAGATGATCTCTGTACTATCCAGTCTATCTCTGCTGTCAGAATCTCATAAGAGCACTAGATCATTGTTGTGGAATAGATAGCTGACGTAATCTATAGTGGGCCTTCCTACATGAATACATATAGATACAACCTTAAAAATGTATGTTTTTGACTATGCCATAGGATATACGAAGCCATAATCTTTGTTCAAAAGGAATTAGATCATGCATCAGATATTCTACCCAAAAGCGCAGATTTTCACTTCGTTTATCCTGACTATATGGTTGAGTGCTACATCTCTTTTGTCTCAAGATATATATCAGGTCACGTCCTTAGATGGAAATAACTTCGGTTACATAAGCCAATTCATTTCTCACCAAGGGAAACTATTTTTTAATACGCAAAGTGCTGACAGTTACTTGTACAATAACAATGACCTCTCAGAAACATCAAGTTTTCTACACGTATATGATGGATCGACCGTACAGAATGTAAGATTAAGCGAAGGATATCCTTCGATATCTCTTAATTACGATGTCCTAGGAAGCCAATTAGTCGTGCTTGGATCAATTAGCCCTCCTGGCAAATCATTTCAGTTTCCAGCTGATGCTATACTCATGTATGACGGTGTAGACTGGAAGGTCTGCGATACGTATGTTGGTTTTACATCACTCTCCTTTCTATTCAATACTGAGCTCATAGAATACGATGGCAAATTGTATTTCACAGCTGAGTCTCCTGAGTTTGGCCGAGAGATATATGTCTATGACGGCGCTGAAGTAACCGTCTTAGATCAGATAGTCGGTTCTGGATCTTCATTTCCTGCAGATCTTGTTGTATTTCAAGATAGGTTATTGTTCAATAGCCGAACAACAGCTGTGGGGGCAGAGCTTTTTAGTTATGATGGCACATCCATACAACTTGTAGAGGACTTGCTTCCTGGTACTGGATTTGGTAGTCCTAATGGCCTAACCGTTTATCAAGGTGCGTTATATTTTAGTGCTAACTCTGGAGACAGCTTTAGATTACACAGATATGATGGAGCTACAATACAACAGTTATCGACCAACAACATGGATGATAACCCAATTGGTCCTGGAGGGTTTATATCATATAACGACTTCCTGTATTTTAGTGCGATTCATCCTTCTTTAGGCAGAGAATTGTACCGTACAGATGGGACAAGCATAGAATTTGTAGAGGATCTAATACCTGGCCCTGAAGGCAGTTCATATACATTTAATTATTCGGGTCCAGAAGGATTGATGTTTACAATAAGGGATCCTGTCACCTCCGATTTACGCTTTATAAGATTGTTTAATAATTCGACGAGTGAACTTTCATTAAGCACAATAACAGAATATATCGTTTATGAAGGCGAACTATTTGCCACAGGATGTAACGATTTTGACTGTGATCTTTATATATGGGATGAAGATCACTTCGAATTAGAATTTGAAACAAGTGTAGGTGGTTTTAGCGCTGGTACAGGAGAGCTCGTAATCTATGATGACAATCTCTTCTATTCAGGACATTTGAACAGAACGACTTATAATTTAAAGATTGATCTATTATATCAATCTTTAAACGAAAATGGAAGTGCCCAGGGATTTCTAAATGGTGCTGATGTGTCTATTCAATCAGTCATGACCTCTTCAAGTGAGGGTCTTAGGGTATTTGCACGTGGTGAAAGTGACTTGATACAATTTGGTATCCACGATTTTGACAATGGAGAACTAACTCTTTCTTCATTGAATAACAACTTTATTGGCGAAGATAGGGTCATGGGAGAGTTTAATAATTGGATATATGATGATGACAATATTAGCGCCTTCCCAGTTTTCAATAATGGAACAGATTTAGTCATAGAAGGAAAGTCATCAGCCTATGAAGATCTTCGTCTTACACTAACCGTACGTTCAGGGCCATTTATATTTAATGATGACTACTATTTTATAGCAAGAGAAGCCAACTCCTCTGTCCATTCATTTTGGATCTACGATGGTAGTGATATCACTAAATTGGATCTTCAGTTTCAAGGTGCTGAATTAAATATAATTAGCAATGAGGCGATATTTGATGATAACATCATCATTATAGATAGAAGCCAATCAAATAGCAGGCTCTTCTCATATGACGGCAGCACTGTCACCCAACTTGGAACACTAGGGTCTAACTTTTCACAAATCGATTTAATTGAATTCGACGATAAACTCTATTTTATAGCAAGAAGTGATAGTGGAACATTTGAGCTATTTGAATATGGGACAAGCTTAAACTCAATTCATGAGTTTGAGGGATTTTCTAGTTTTACTAATATGGCCATCTTTGATAATAAACTATTAATCTTATACAGAGAGGTCTTGTTTGAATTTGACGGGACAACTGTCGAAGAAAGTACAACTCCTTTTGAGTGCATCGTTGATTTTGTAGGTGCTTATAACGGCCTCCTATTTCTCAATGCATATGCCACATCAACGGGGGCTGAACTATGGTCTTATGACGGGACTAACTTTTCGTTATATGCCGACATATATCCTGGAGTTGGCAATGGTCACCCCACCCAAGGAACACTCCATGATGGCAAGTTTTATCTTACCGCCAACAATGGGATTTCTGGTAGAGAGCTGTTTGTGTTGGATATAGACGACTGTCCGGTTACAGTTGCAGTCGGACCTACACAAAGCGCCTCCACCAGAGTTCAAGCAGAACGAATAATAGAATTTCTTCCTTCTGCGAACATGATACCCAATTCAGGATTAACGTTATCGGCTGGAGAAAGCATAGAATTCATGCCTTCTTCTCAAATACCTAGAGGAAGGATATTGAATGCAGATAATGTTGGATGTCCTTAGTATATAGGCGGATTAACTGGATCTTCTCTAAGAAAATTGAATACAGGTATAGTGATCTTAGGTAAGAGATCTTCCTGCTGGTAGAGTAGGGCAAGCTAGCACATAAGACAGTAGAAGTATTATTGGAGTCACTATGGTAAAGAAGGGGAGTATGATATTATATCTATGGTTAATACTTGTATTACTTGTCAAGTAATAATTCCCAGAGTTGGAAAGATCTTCTTTCAGTTCCTGACTCATCAATCAACCCTGTATCTCTCCACAATCTGCCGATATCTTTTACTTCATCTGGAAACGTTTGCCATAATTTGTCATAATCCTTATGTGCCCACCAAATAATAAATTCATAGTCATTGTTAAAGGCATTATTTGCTAATACCTCCAAATACTCTTTCTGTTCACATTCGCTTGACTCGATGTCTACATTAAATGAGGGTATTGATAGATTTTCTGGCAAGTGTGTCGTTTCTACAAATGCGATAGGGATGTTGATATTTGAGTGAAGGAAATCGAAAGTGCGTTGAAATTCTTCTCTAGTATGAAGACCTTTGAAAAAGGGGTAAAAACTAATTGCAGCAAAATCTGATTGCTCGATGTAATTGGATATTTC
>CAYYBR010000326.1:0-4148 GCA_964470035.1 uncultured Saprospiraceae bacterium | reverse complement strand
ACAGAGTATTTGCCACACTGCTCAGATGGCGCAGAGTTATCTGGCTCAAATTTATATTTCTGCATAGACCTTATGGCTCCTCTCAAAATTTCTTTATCAGTTATCGTAGATTCTAATTCGTTGATCTCAAGATAACTAATGACTCCTCTTCTATTGATGCAAACCTTGAAGACAATTTTCCCAGACTTGCCAGTACTTTGAAGGATACTCGGATCTCGGTAAATCACTTTTCTTCCAAATATGCCATCACCAGAATCGTCAAATTCTCCTTCTCCATAGCCTCCTGTACCGATGCCACTATCACCATCATTGCCGCTGTTATCACTGCCTCGTCCGTCTCCAGAATTTCCTCTACCACTACCCTCTCCATCTTTTATAGAGGGGTCCTGAGAAGTAGAGCCAGGGCTGCTAGATTCTTCATTTGATGACCCTTGGCTATCTGAAGGTGAACCTTGCTCCTCTTCAAACTCTACTGGATCATCAGTTATATCACCTATGATGTCTTCTATCGTTGGTATATCAGGATCAAGGACGATGGTCTCTTCTACGGGAGTAGGCTCTGGTGCCTCTTGAGGTATATATTCTGGTTCTGGATCTTCTACATCTATGGGTTCTTCTACAGCTTGTATGTCACTCTCCTCTGTTGTGCTTTCTGATATCACAGGATCTGTTGGTTCTGGATCCGTGACAGGCGGAGTAGGCGTAGGCTTAGGAGGAGTCGGTTTTGGTACCGGCACAGTAGCAGGCTTTGGCTGAGATATCTTTTTTGGTGCTTCAGATTGTGCTCTTTGCGCACCACTCGTAGATTGGGATCTATTAGAGTTGCTAGATTTACTCAGTGTTCTAAGATCAACTTGCTGAAAGTTAACCGTAACTGCATATTGCGTCTCGATCTTTTCTTCAGGGTTGATTTCAGGTCTCAATAAAAATGCGATAAGCAATAAGAAAACATGTATGCCTATAGATTTAGCCATGCTTTCATTCCACCTTTTCTGATATAGATCGTCTAACTGCATTTATATGATTGAGTATCCTTATATAAGACACATTATCTAATCTCTTCCCTTACTTATGACGTAGACTTCCGTCTTTTTGCATAAGATGTCTGTATAACGCTATGCTAGTCCTTGCAAGTATGAGCATTCTAAAGTAGACTATTCTACCTTTATACTACGTTCTTATCACGGAAAATGAATAGATTAAGTACACTTCTTGTAGCTGTTTTTTTAGTCTGCTCTTCACAGATTAAATCGCAAGAAATACAGTTATCTGACGTCAGTTTTCTTGATGCTGATAATGTCGCCCTACTACATCCATTCATCGGAGGACTTCGAGCCCCACAGTTTAGTACTGCGGATCTTAACCTAGATGGCTTAGACGATGTAGTTATTTTTGATAGAGATGGCAGTATAGTTACCCCGTTGATAAGAAGAGCAGATGGTTCCTTGGAGTTTTCGCCTTCATATAGAGACTTGTTCCCAGATATCCGAGACTGGATGCTGCTTCGAGACTTCAATCAAGATGGTATAAAAGATATATTCTGCAGTCCAGTTGAGATAGCGATTCCTGGGATAGCGGTTTATCGAGGTGTTATCACAGATGGAGTCTTGAGCTACGAACTAGTAAGATTTCCAGAACAAGACTTTGACATACTCACGGTGCCTATTGGTCGGGCAACACCACAGATCTTCGCCAGTATAGTTGACTTGCCTGATATCAGAGATTTAGATGGTGATGGTGATCTTGACATACTTTCTTTTGAACCGACTGGGTTTACCATTCACCACTTCAGGAATATGGCCGTGGAAAGGGATCTGGGAATCGATTCGCTAGAGTTTGTGTTAGAAGAGACTTGCTATGGTGGCATGTTGGAAAGTGGGTTTTCAGAGGAAGTAACATTGAGTACAAATATCGGTGTCTGTGCTGAGTTTACTATACCTCCAGATGAGCTGGTTGCAAAAGCAAGACACGCAGGATCGACTATCGCATCGATCGATCTCAATGGTGATGGACTTCAGGAAGTCCTTCTTGGAGATGTATCATACAACGGACTAGTCGCTCTCACCAATGGTGGCACCCGAGAAGAAGCATTCTTCGTCGAACAAGACGCTAGATTCCCAGGTATAGATAACGATCCTGTGATGATAGAACTTTTCGTCACTGCCTTTCATGAAGATATCGATGGAGATGGCGAGAAGGAGCTTCTCTCTATGCCGAGTGATATATTTAGTTCTCAGTCTATCGACCACTCTTGGTTATATGACATTGATCAGTCAGGAGGTGAGTTTTCATATAACCTAGTCAGCAAGAACTTTCTGATAGAGGATATGGTCTTAGCCGGTACTAATAGTAGTCCTGAATTTTGGGATTTTAATAATGATGGTCTTGTTGATATTTTAGTTGGAAGCTCAGGTACATCTTCTATGTTAGGCGGTAATAATCCTGCCCTACTCCTCTATCAGAATGTGGGGGATATAACAAATCCAGTGTATGAGCTTATAGATGATGACTTTGGAGATATGCGCCAATTTCGTACAACCTCTCTCAATTTTGATCCAACAGTAGGTGATTTAGACGGGGATGGTGATGATGATGTCATAGTTGGGGATAATGGTGGTCTGCTTTACTATCTCGAAAATCTATCAGGACAAAAAGGGATCGTAGATCTTGCTCCTGCTTCATTCAGAACATGGAATATAAAAGTAAGCGCTTGGGCAAGTCCAGAAATCTATGATTACAACAAAGATGGACTTGGAGATCTGATCATAGGAGAGCTTAATTTTAACTCTGTGGATGGAGCAAGAGGTAGTTTTAATTACTTCGAAAATATTGGCTCTGAGGGCAACCCTGACTTCAATCCCGATGAATTTGAAGCACCTAACAATCCCATCTTCGGACGTATTGATTTAAAAGATCCAGGATCGTTTAATAATTTTTCGGCTGCAGATATTGTAATAAGCGAAGACGACTTTACGCTGGTAACCGGTACATCTCTAGGTGATATCAGTGTTTACCAAACATCAGATGAAGCTCCCCAAGATAGTTTTGATCTAGTCTCGCAGAGCTACGGAGATCTATATGAAGGACGGCAATCAAAAGTTAGTTTGGCAGACATCGACGACGACAAGTACTACGAGATAGCGATAGGTAACAGGAGAGGTGGACTTGCCATATATGATACAGATCTCAAGGTTGCTACTAACACTCCAACTATAGACATAGCTACCTCATCAGAAGTCGATATATGGCCTAATCCAGCACGTGATATCCTACGAGTACGTTCTAACTTAGATTTTCTTCAAGACGCCGACTTTCGCATTATCGATATGGCTGGGCGTGTAGTTAGCCAAGGCAGGTTATTAGATGGTTCTATAGACATATCGACTCTACAATCCAATATCTATCTCCTAGAGATTCAAGAAGGGCAAGATCGCTATATACAGAAGATAGTTAAAGTAGATCCCTAGACCTCTGGTGGTTGTAGATACTTGAAGTGACCATTGAGTTGGACTTTTTTTCTCATTTCTTCCATTTCCTTTATCACAGGTATGATCCGATTGAGATGGTCGATCATATGTTTTTGCCGCTCAGTCTCTGAGATGATTTGGAGAAATTCATATTCCTGTGTTTTGTTGTAACCGACTTTATGGGCTATCTCAAAGGTGATAAAGTCTCGACTTAGTGGTTCTGGATACTTATCTATCTTCATGTACTTATAGAGCTCAGTAAGAAGATCCTTTATCCGCTTTCGCAAATGTTCTTCTCCCTCACTTTCCCAGTACAGCTCTTCTATATATCCTCCTGGATAAAGTTTGTCAGGGTATTCGACACGATATCTCTTCATCTCAAATGGTTTTACACCAGTGGTTTTTATGTCCATTTTACCATCTGGATAAACCTTTGATATCTCTTCTAATCTTACGAGAGTACCGAACTGTAGGGGATAATCTTTTCTATAATAAGGTATCCCAAACTCTATCTCCTCTTTATGGCAGTCAGCTATGAGTTGTTTATATCTAGGCTCGAAGATGTGGAGGTTAAGTGACTCGTATGGGAATACAATAATCTCAAGAGGAAAGAGAGGTACTAGCTTCATACTAGACTATTGCTCTTAAAGTGGACAATTCTGATAGCAATCCGTTCATATT
>CAYYBR010000325.1:1380-4161 GCA_964470035.1 uncultured Saprospiraceae bacterium | reverse complement strand
GTACATCATCACGTTCGATAATTTGTCTTCCATGGATAGTTAATAGTCTATTATCGAATTCTCCATAGATAAGTGGGTCTGGCGTATGATTATTATGTATATAAAGGCGATTGTTGATTATAGCGGTGTCTATAGAAAAAGCATCATTAGGTCCTACAAAATATCCTATAAACACATTTCCACTTCCATTTATAAGTCGCGCAGTGTGAGAGCCTATATAAACATTTTGACCCCCAGTAGTATTATGATAACCAGATTCGTTACCATACATACTATTTTGACTTCCTGTAGTGGTACTAAAACCTGATTGATAACCATAAAAATTATTAAGACCTCCCGTTGTATTGCTATAACCAGATTGGTTACCATAAAAACTACTACGAAGTCCTAGTTCATTTGAATAACCAGATTGGCTACCATAAAAACAATTAAAATATCCTATTTCATTTGAATAACCAGATTTGTAACCGTAAAAGCTATTTAAGGCCCCAGAAGTATTTGACCTCCCGGCATCAGTTCCAATAAAGATATTTTGTCTTGATACGTCTAAATGCTGGGCGATTCCAGCATTCTTGCCTATATGCAGCGAGGTTGTATCTTCTTGTAGATACACTTCTAACCTTCCTTCTATTTGCGTAAGCGGGACTTGGGCTACCAAAACAAGTGCACAACAACACAACAACATGATAACTACTAGTCTATAATATATCATGATTTCATAATTTATTGCATGCAAATTATATGTTAGTGTTTGTGACAGCATCCCCTAAACATGGGGATTGAATAAAATGAAATAGAATAAATTATTAAGAATATACCAGCCATGATGTAGATCAATTGAAAGGTGTATACTGACTCCAGACTATCCGACCCTGAATTATATCAACCCCTTCTCCATCGCAATACGCACCAGCTGTGCGGCATTATTTGCTTGCAGTTTTTGAAAGAGTTTCTTGCGATGTGATGTAACCGTGTAATGAGAGATAAAGAGTTTTTTTCCTATTTGTTGATCCGTAAGCCCTGCAGCGATCTCTTGTAATACTTCTAGTTCTCTGCCTGACACATCAAACGATGACGGATTGGATAGCTTTGTGATTGCCTCACCTTGTATAGTGACTTGCATCTTAGAGCTAACATATATGCCACCAGTATTCACCTCCCGGATAGCTTGGATAATCTCCTCTGCATTGTCATTCTTTAAGAGATATCCTTTGGCACCATACTGCATCATGCGCTTGTAGTAACTCGACTGATCATACATGCTAAGTGCGATCACAGCAACATCTGGATGATTATTAGTGAGCTTCTTACAAGTCTCGACTCCATTGAGTACTGGCATATTGATATCCAGTAAAATGATATCTGGGCTATTGTTAGATACAAAGTCCAGCACTTGCTTACCATTACTCACAGTACCCACCACTTTGATATCATCGATATCATCAAAGATGGAGACAAAGCCATCTAATAATACTTGGTGATCGTCAGCTATAAGTACGGTGATCATATAATATGTAAAATACGCACTAATCTGAGATTCCTCATCAACTCTCGACTATCAGTAGGCGTCCTTGCTACTATCGTAAAGATTAATATCAACAATTCTAAAATTGTACTATAGTGTGCGTCTAGAAGATTATAACAAAATCTTCTGCTCAACGATAAGGCTTAACTGCATATCTCAAGACTACCTCTAGTGAAGATTCACCCAACCATGAGAAACATTACCTCCTGTAAAACCAACACAGGCTCTCATCTTTTTGAGGTTTGAATCATAGTAGATTCTTCCTTCATCATTACTTGATAGACAGCTTGGAGCTGTAGAAATGGGTTCTAGCTTCATAATATCTTTTATATGTAAGGTTACAGTTGGGTTATCAATCCCGATACCCACGTTACCATCATTTTTGATTGTTACTAGATCTTCTTGAGCGCTGATCATATCTCTGATATGTAGTCTATTGTCGCCACCATTTCCCACACCATCGTAGATTATACCAAAGGCAGGGTTGTCATCCTCACTCCAGATGACACCATGATTATCTCCAGAACCAAGATCTTTTAGATTCAGTGAATTAGAAATTATATCCATTTCACCATTGATGTGGATAACTCTATTATCAAACTCTCCATAAATCAAAGGACTTGGTGTTGCATCATTATGGATGTAAAGTCTATTGTTAACTGTAACTGTTGTGCTTGCTGTCGCGTCATATTTCCCGGCAAAATGGCCGATCATAACATTACCGTCTCCATTTACTCGATATGCCGTACTGTCTCCGAGGTATACATTTTTAGATCCTGTCGTATTAAATGTACCAGAGCTCATACCAAAAAAGCTATTGGATACTCCTGTTGTATTTGAAAAACCAGAGCTCCGACCAAAAAAACTATTGGATACTCCTGTTGTATTTGAAAAACCAGAGCTCATACCAAAAAAACTGCTGGATGACCCTGTTGTATTCGACCTACCAGAGAAAGCGCCAAAAAAACTGTTGAATCCTCCTGTTGTGTTAGTAAAACCAGAATCACGACCAAAAAAATTGTTGGCCCCTCCTGTTGTATTCAACTTACCAGACTCAACACCAAAAAAACTGTTGGCCCCTCCTGTTGTATTCGACCTACCAGAACTCCGACCAAAAAAACTGTTGGATCCTCCTGATGTATTTGAAAAACCAGACTCAACACCAAAAAAACTGTTAGATGATCCTGTTGTATTCGACCTGCCAGAACTCCGACCAAAAAAACTGTTGGATCCTCCTGATGTATTTGAAAAACCAG
>CAYYBR010000325.1:0-1280 GCA_964470035.1 uncultured Saprospiraceae bacterium | reverse complement strand
AGCTCATTCCAAAAAAACTGTTGGAAGTTCCTGTTGTATTACTACCTGCATCGCTACCGACAAATACATTTGATCTATTAAATACTCCAGCATGGTTAACCCCCGCACCCTTACCTATATGGATAGAAGTAGTGTCCTGAGGCAGATATACTTCGAGTCTTCCTTCTATTTGCGTAAGCGGGACCTGGGAGATAAGACTGAGAGAAAAAAGTAAAGAGAAGAATCCTATAGCTATGCGTTTCATGTTGCGTTGATTTATTCTATAACTATATACAAGGTAGACTCAACCTTATTGGCTTCCATCCCCTAAACATGGGATTTGACTTGAGTCATTCATTCTCAATTCGACTAGATCTCGTTATCGAAGGAAAAAATGACGATGATACTATCGTGAAGATCAATATCAACAATTCTAAAATTGTACTATAGTGTGCCTCTAGAAGATTATAACAAAATCTTCTGCTCAACGATAAGGCTAACTGCTTATCTCAAGACTCCCTCTAGTGAAGATTCACCCAACCATGAGTACGACTACCTCCTGAAAAACCAACACAGGCTCTTACCTTATCGAGGTTTGAATCATAGTAGATTCTGCCTTTGTCGTTATTTGATGAACAGCTTGGGGCAGTAGAGATGGGTTCTAGCTTCATTATATCTTTTATATGTAAGGTTACTGTAGGGTTATCAATCCCGATACCCACGTTACCATCATTTTTGATTGTTACTAGATCTTCTTGAGCGCTGATCATATCTCTGATATGTAGTCTATTGTCGCCACCATTTCCCACACCATCGTAGATTATACCAAAGGCAGGGTTGTCATCCTCACTCCAGATGACACCATGATTATCTCCAGAACCAAGATCTTTTAGATTCAGTGAATTAGAAATTATATCCATTTCACCATTGATGTGGATAACTCTATTATCAAACTCTCCATAAATCAAAGGACTGGGTGTTGCATCATTATGGATGTAAAGTCTATTGTTAACTGAAGCTGTTGTGTTTGCTGTCTCGTCATACTTTCCTGCAAAATGGCCGATCATAACATTACCGTCTCCATTTACCCGATATGCCGTACTGTCTCCGAGGTATACATTCCTAGATCCTGTTGTATTATGATTTCCAGAGCTCCTACCAAAAAAACTGTTGAATCCTCCTGTTGTATTTGATAAACCTGAGCTCCTACCAAAAAAACTGTTGAATCCTCCTATTGTATTAGAAGAACCTGAGCTCCTACCAAAAAAACTATTGGATTCTCCTGTTGTATTTGAAAAACC
>CAYYBR010000324.1:0-4175 GCA_964470035.1 uncultured Saprospiraceae bacterium | reverse complement strand
TAGACCTCTTTATTGATACTGCCGATATGAAGGAGTTAGGATTTATCGTAAAGGGGAAAATTAGGTGCAATAGGGCTAAATAAAGCCTTGAAAAGGTCCTTTTTTCATTTAATGACTATCACAAGTTGCTTGAGACACCTCATATCAATTATAACAAAATCAGACTGTGATGTCTCTTGGAGTATGGTGGAATATTCTATCTTTAGAAGGGTTGTTTATGCATAGGCTGCCGTTATCTCCCAGCTAAAAGGAAAAGAATAACGATAGTAATTGAATTGTAATTAAGATTGAAATGCGAAATATAATAATCATTGCTTTTTTTTGCTTGAATGCTATAAATCTTTTTAGTCAAGATTTAAATATAGAAATCACAATTGAAAATAAGCTTGATGAAAAAGTGATTTTCCCAAATGAAGGAAGATTATATCTAATTTTCAACAAAGAAAGATCTGCAAGTTTATTTGGAGGTATTCAATATCCAGATTTGAAAATGAATCCAATTTTTGGTGTTGATATTGAGGGCTGGAATGGTGAATCAAAACGAATCGCCTCAGAAGAATTTTACGGTTTCCCAATCAAAGAAATAAATGACCTTCCAGTTGGAGGTTGGTATGTAAATGTTGTATTTGATGTCGATGAATTAAGCCCTTACGTTAATGAGGTAAATAATTATTTCAGCGAACCTATATTTGTAGAAATAAAGAAAACTAATGAATTACAAGAATTTACTTTTTCTATAAATAAGCGCGTTTCTAAAAACGACGAATTAAAAGATAGGAAACATTTTAAGTATATAAATTTTCAGAGTAAACTTTTATCTGAATTTTGGAGCCAACCAATGGGAATGAATTGCCAAGTTATATTGCCAAAAAATTACTATTCAGAGGGCGATAAAAAATTTCCATTATTAGTGATGATTGGTGGATTTGGGAGTAGACATTCCGATAATATTATTAAAGAAAAGAATTTATTTGCTGAGAACATTCCACAAATGATAATTGTCCTATTGGATTCAAAATCCCCTTATGGAGATTCATATCAAATTAATTCTGCAAATAATGGACCTTATGGTGATGCATTGATAAACGAACTTATTCCATTTATTGAAGAAGAATTTCGTTGTTTAGGTGATTCTAATTCTAGATTTTTAACTGGAACATCTACAGGAGGATGGTCTTCCTTGGCATTACAGTTTTTTTATCCTGATTTCTTTAATGGTGTTTGGTCAACTTGCTCAGATCCAGTAGATTTTAGGCAAATGGAGCTGGTAAATATTTATTCTGACGAAAATGCTTACATAAATAGATACGGATTAGAGAGGCCAGCCATGAGAGATATTAATGGAGAACCACGATACACTTTGAGAACTGAAGTTTGGGCTGAAAATGTTTTAGGGTATGACAATTCATACATTTCTAGCGGAGGACAATGGGGCAGTTGGAATGCTGTTTTTAGTCCAAAAGATAGTTTGACAAGTTTACCAATTGCACTATTTGATCCATATTCAGGGAAAATCAACAAAGAAGTAGCCAATGAATGGAGGAAATATGACCTTAGACTTTATCTGTCTCAAAACTGGGAGAATATTGGAAGTAAGTTACAAGGGAAAGTTCATATATGGATGGGAACTGCTGATAGCTATTATTTGAATAACTCGATGACACTTTTTGATGAATTTATTAAGACTACTACCAATCCTATATCAGATGCAGAAATTAATTTTATATGTGGCGAAGGTCATGCTTGTGATAGTGAAATTCCTTTAGAATTGATGATGCAACAAATGATTGAAAGAATGGAATTAACCAAGAATGAATAAATATGACTATCATTTAATAAGATCAATAAAGGAGATATAAAGCCAGGAGATAACATTATATAAGACGATCATATCTGTTCGTTCCTCGCAGAGACGACGCTTATAATTATTAGTTAGACTGTGCAAAACATCACATATTTCTGTAATATATACTTTTATGACCGAGCGTTAATTCGCATCTTAAGAGGAGATTAGAAATCGTTCATAATGCCCCAAATAAACAAGAAAGATCGAGATCAATTGCAGATGTTAGCCATCAGCGAACATATTGCTCAGGATAGTCTAGTCAGAATAATAGACCTCTTTATTGATACTGCCGATATGAAGGATTTAGGATTTATCGTAAAGGGAAAAATTAGGTGCAAAAGGGCTAAAAGAAACCTTGAAAAGGTCCTTTTTTCATTTAATGACTACCTCAAGCTCTTTGAGACACCTCATACCAATTATAACAAAATCATGCTGTGATCGCTCTTGAGAAATGGTGGAATATTCTATCTTTAGAAGGGTTGTTTATGCATAGGCTGCCGTTATAGCCAATTTGGTTGAAGTAATTACAATCATGATCACCAATACCATCACATACACCTCCAATTCATAATACATTCTCTTTTATCCAATCATGATCACCATCACCATTATCAGCAATGCTGTTATACCCGAATGGGTACAATAGCGGTATTTCTATTATTATCGTACCCGTTTGGGTATAATATGTGATTATTTGAATTGAATTATACCCGGACGGGATTATTATGATAGAACACACTATATTTATACCCGAAAAGGTACATTATGGAAGATAAACAACAGACTTTAGGACAATTTGTCAAAAGAAAAAGAAAATCATTGAAACTGACTCAGAAAGAAATGGCCGAAAAAGCAGGAGTAGGATTAAGATTTGTAAGAGAGTTGGAAAGAGGTAAGGAAACATTAAAAATGAACAAAGTAAATCAAGTACTAGAATTGTTTGGTTACGAACTTGGACCACAAAAATATCAGCGGATATGAAAAGGGCAAAAGTATATATGTATGATAAAGCAGCAGGAATATTAATTGAAGATGATGAAGGGTTTCACTTCAAATATGACGATCAATATTTAGAATCAGAAAACCCCGAACAAATAAGTTTGACGATACCATTAAAGAAAGAGACATTTTCAAGCAAAATTCTATTCCCATTTTTTGACGGTTTAATTTCAGAAGGATGGTTATTAGATATTGCCGTAAAAAACTGGAAACTAGATGAAAGAGACAGAATGAGCATTCTCTTGGCAACATGTGTGGATTGTATTGGAGCGGTGTCAATTGAAGAATTAAAAGAACAAGAAAATGAATAGATGTTTATACTGTTACAATGAAATAACAAACAAAGAACAAATCAAGCAAGAATTTCATCAGAGTTGTAGTATCAAATTCTTTGGAAGTAAAATCCCCCCCCAAATCGAATATTCTCAAGGTGATATGTTAGAATTAGCCGAGAGAGTTGTGAAGAGTCAAAGGACAGTTACTGGTGTTCAACCAAAACTTTCATTAGCAAGGAAAAAGATGACCGATGATTCAAGCATAGAGAGATTTACAATCGTGGGATTGTGGGGCCAATACATACTTAAACCTCAGACTGAATTGTATAATGAACTGCCTGAAATAGAAGACCTAACAATGCATTTAGCAAATAGCGTGAAAATTAAAACAGTTCCACATTCATTGATTCGACTAAAATCTGGTGAATTGGCATATATAACTAAAAGAGTAGATCGATTAAAAAAAAGAAAATTACATATGGAGGACATGTGCCAATTGACAGAGAGGCAAACAGAACATAAGTATAAGGGGTCACATGAACAGATTGCTAGAGTAATTAATTTGTATGCTTCAAATCCAGGATTGGATAAAGTAAATTTTTACGAACTTGTTTTACACAGTTATCTTACCGGGAATAACGATATGCACTTGAAAAACTTCTCTTTATTAAAAGGTGAAAACAAAGAATATTCTTTATGTCCAGCATATGATTTAATTGCGTCAGAATTAGTAGTTGAAGGTGATGATGAGGAGTTAGCACTAAACCTAAATGGTAAAAAGAAAAAACTTAAAAGGATAGATTTCGAAACTGCTATGGAAACTAGTAGCATTAATCAAAAAGCAGCACAAAATATATTTGATAAATTCAAAGGGATAAAAACAACTTGGCTTGACATTATAGATAAAAGCTTCTTGTCTGTGGATCTGAAGAAGAGTTACAAAAATATGCTTGATTTAAAATTTCAAATACTAACTTAAAAAACTGGCTATAACATGCTGGAGACTGTTTCAGAAAGTGTGTCAGTGATTTGTTAACTTAAACTACAAATTATTG
>CAYYBR010000323.1:0-4207 GCA_964470035.1 uncultured Saprospiraceae bacterium | reverse complement strand
TATTTACAAATCAGGACAGTGTGAGTTTGCTCATATTGAAGAAATAACAAAACAACTGATTCGGCAATTTGGTAGAATTACCACAGACAATAAAGATGAGTTTATTCAGTATATCCTTGAAAATTGTGATGCGGTTTCAAGTCGTTTGCGAGAAAACAATATCGCAGTATCAACTACTGTTTGGCTGATGGAGAGCTTTATTGGACAAAAGTTCAATTTAGATACCTACATCAAAGAAGTAGAATTAGAATATGCAAACCCTGGTTTGATAGAAGGCACAAAATTGGGACGAGGATGGTTGCCAGGCAATAATAGTTATGCAGAGGTAGATGAAATAATGAATGACGAAAAATTGCTAGCCAATTCAAAGTCCTTTTGGACAACCTATATTCAGGCCATCCATATTATGTTAAAATCCTTAGTTAAAAATGATGTTTTAATAATGGCAGGTACAGATGCCAATGTTCCAATAGCAATCCCTGGTTTTTCTTTACATGATGAATTAGAATCACTGTCTAAAGTCGGAATGACTAATTCACAAGTCTTGTATTCGGCAACGGTTGCACCAGGTATTTGGATGAAAACCAAAACAGGAATAATCAAAGAAGGATATTGCGCAGACTTAGTATTGCTATCAAATAATCCATTAGAAAACATAAAGAACACAAAATCTATTGAAATCGTATTTTCTGGTAAATACCAAATAAAGAAAAAGGATATAGATCAAATATTACAAGAAGTGGTTCATAAAAACAACGATAGCAGATCAATAGACATAACTAGCTATATCAACTAAGAAATCCCTATATATAGCAATGTCTGTGCCCTACAAGAACGCAATATCTGGCCTCGCTGGTCTTATGTAACCGGTGTCGAGTTAGGGCTCCCAACTTGTATCATACTACCTTTTTCTAACATCCAGTTTCCTGAGTACAAAATCGACATAGTTTTCGCCACTTGGATCTTCATAGAGTATGGGGTCTTTGCCGTAGTAGCAGACATTGGCCAGACCAACTTTGTCTGCTTGTTGCTTGAGTGCTCTGACATGATAGGCATGGTGTTGGATTACGTCTGGAGATATGGGTGGTGCTACCGCGGTTAAGACATTCTCTGCCCAAAACTCAGGATCATCGGCACTCAAGAAGTCCATCATATCCACACGATCGCGGTATAGCTTGATCTCTTCAGTATTATATTCTTCCATAGTACTTACTCCATAAAATTGGGTAATCACAGCGGCATTCACAGCTGACACCATAGACCAAGCAATACCATATTCTGGAAAAACGTCGTTGATCCATCTGTCTTCGATATCGTAGCTGCATTGAGTCTGATATATGGCTATCCCACTGACCCTAGTAGACTCCCTCAGGACTGGATCTGGATGATCAGGAACTTTCATATCATCTTGCATAGCCACCCATAGCGATGCACCAGCACCTGCTGAAGCCCCGGACAAGACGATACGATTCTTATCGATGTTGTAGACGGCAGCGTTGCTTCTGATGAATTGCAGTGCGCGCTTGGCATCCAAGAGACATTTGATGACCCCGCCATCCTCTTCTCCTGGCTGTAAAAAACTGTAGTTGATACTTGCAACAGCTACTCCTTGCTGAAGCAGCGATCTGATATTTTGGAGATTATAAGGTCTGAATACTCGATCCTTATCACCATGCGTAAATCCACCACCATGGATGTATAGCAGCAGGCCCATCGATTCAGAGCTCTTTGGTAAGATCAGATCAAATCGAGCTCGCTCATGATCATCATATGACAGATCCGCTACAAAGCGCACATCGAGATCCTGAATTTCATCTGGAAGGGCGGAGTACTCTGATTGTATCTTTGATTGTTGCCCTACTACTTGTACTGTTATGGACTGAGCAACTAAAATCAAGAGGAACATCCAAATGAAAGGCTGAAAGGCTATCTTCATGTTTATCGATTCTAACTACAATACTAATCAATATATTCATGAACTTAAACCAAGTAACAGTTCCATCAAAAGACTTGACAAAGTCAATTCCATTCTATGAAAAACTGGGGCTTAAATTGATTGTTAAAGCCATGCCTCATTATGCGCGTTTTGAGTGCCCTGATGGACTGTCAACCTTTTCAATTCACCAAAGGGATGAACTACCACAAGGAGATGGAGTATATGTATACTTTGAGTGCGAAAATCTTGATGAACAAGTAGAGAGAATAAAGACGAAAGGAATAGTATTTGATCAAGAACCAACTGACCAAGAATGGCGCTGGCGAGAAGCAAGACTAAAAGATGTTGACGGAAATCAACTGATCCTATTCTATGGTGGAGAAAACAGGATAAATCCACCATGGCGTATCAAGAATGGGAATCCTAATAATGACGATACTCATACCAACAGCAATAATCGCTTGTAGTCAATGCCGACCTATTAATCAAGACCTCATGACAGGAAGATATGTAGACAATATGCTGTATGCGTTTAGAAAGCACAAGCACTTTGATAATCTAGCGTACTTAGACACTGATTTTGGCAAAATCAGAATTTTCGATTCAGGTGGATCTAAGCCTGTAATAATAAATGTACCTGATGCTCCGAACACTATTGAGCATCAAATCAATTTACTACAAGAATTATCAAAAAGTTATAGAGTTGTTTGTTATGAATATCCCGGTACTGGTTTTTCATATCCCAATCCGAAGTTTAATTACTCCTTTGATCATGGGGCAGAATTGATTTTCCAAGTCATGGACATCCTCAGAATCGAGATAACTTCTTTGATTTTTTCATGCTCTAATGGATACTATGCATTGAATGCTGCAATGGCGTCTAATCAGAGATTTGAACATATTTTTATCATCCAAACACCATCAATTAGCTCTATTATCAACTGGACTGAAATCTCAGTTCCAAGCATCTTAAAAATACCAGTGATTGGGCAAATTTCAAATAAGGTATTAGTGAAGAAACTCGCACATGTCTGGTACGATGTAGCATTGCCAAGAGGGTCAGAATGCAAAAATGAATTTAGTGCAAAAGCTCATCATTCGCTTACCCAAGGAAGTTGCTTCTGTCTATCAAGTCTTGTCCAAGGTCTTAGTAAGGAGAAACATAAGGTCCTCAAGTTGTATAGTAGTAAAGTAACATTAGTGTGGGGGCTAAAAGATTTCTCACATCGGAACACTTTGAAAACGTCAATCTTAGAACATGTTAAGGATTGTGAAGTTGTCGAATTTAGTGAATGCGGGCATTTCCCAGAGCTTGAGAACACCTCTAAGTTCGTCAAATTGGTGAATGAACGTCTGAATTGAGAATATACGGGACTATGATACAATACTATTGGAGACTTTCATGTCGCCTAAGCTCTTTGATGCTCAGCCTAATACACCATGACGCGTGCTAGCATAACGCACTAATATCATAACAACTCAAGTCTAATTATCGCTTCATATAGCTAGCTTATCACTATATTTAAGAGGTAAAAGCATATCACTCAAAGCATGACAACAACATGAACCGAATCTTTACTCATGATAAACGATTGCAGCCGTGCGCAACTGACTCCGCCAACAAACAGGATAACTACATATGAAACAACACCTTTCAACACCTCGAGAAAAAGGGACACCTCAATTTATGGTTAAGCGAAAGGCATATATATGACAAGATATTGACAAACACTCTCAAACAATGCTGATCTAGATGACATACATCATATATCTCATCCTCGCGATCTTTGCCTTTCTAATACTCCTTCATTTGACAAGAACTATAATGTCGGAAACTAAACCACTTAGATCCCTACTACCCAAAATACGATTGCTCCACCTACTTGTAATTTTATTGTTCTTAACAGTTAAGGCAGAGGCCAATACTGATTCCTTAAAGCAAATATGGACTGATGTCACTCGACCTGACTCTACAAGGTTCAGCGCTATTGAAAGCTACTATCAAAATCATCTTTTTTCGCAACCGGATTCTGTTATTCTACTGACTCCGTATCACATTAACTTAGCCAAACAAAAGCATTCGGCAAGAGAAAGAGGCAAAGCGCTGAATAGAAAAGGAATAGCTTATTCTATAAAGGGAGATTACGACAAGGCCCTGATAGAGATGAATGCTGCAGTAGAATTTTATGCTAGCACAAAGGACTCCATAGGCTTAATAAATGTATATAATAATATTGCGAATATTCACTCGTATACATTTCAATATCAAGA
>CAYYBR010000322.1:0-4234 GCA_964470035.1 uncultured Saprospiraceae bacterium | reverse complement strand
ATTATACTATTAAAATCCTTGATGTTTATCCTGATGGAAGAGCTTATAACCTAGACGAAACAATTCAAAGAGCTAGGTATAGAGAAGGTTATGACAAGCAAGTATTTATGGAGGATGGTGAGGTCTATAAACTCGAGATGACGCCAATGGCGACAAGTAATTATTTCCGAAAGGGTCACAGTCTCAGAATAGAAATATCAAGCAGCAACTTTCCTCGATTTGCAAGAAACCTTAATACAGGGGGTAATAACTATGATGAAAGTGAAGGAGTTATAGCAAAAAATAGTATCCATCACTCCGCTATGTACCCATCACAAGTAAGGGTGCCGATAGTTTTACCGGAGAATTAAGATCTAGCATAATAATAGGAGATACATAAAAACATAATGCCTATTTAAAGTCTTATAGATATATACTTTATGAGAATACTAATACCAACCATAGCCATACTCTTTTGTCTAGCAGGACAGGTCACATCTCAAGTTGTAATAGAAGATAAAGGCTTCTGTCGTATTAATTGTGACCCAGTAATTCATACAGAGAATACTCAGGAAATCTATGACTTGCTCAATAGTGCAAAGCTCGAGCAGATACTAGCAAGCTATGAGGCTTTAAAGTTTCCAGTGAGAACTGTATTTGTAGAGGATGAAACAGATGAGATCACTCAAGATCAAAGGCAATTGATAACAAAAGTAATAGGCAAACTCAACTATGCTTTTAAAAACACAGGAGTGCAGTTTTACTCTGAAGAGGTTATCGCACTTCAATCAGAACTTAAAATCGAGGACCTATCTAGAAATGTGAGCAATATATATGATACATTCTCTCAGCGTTATGACCTGAAGGACATGATCACTTTATACATCATGGATCATAAAAAGGATTTTTGTGAAGTTACTCCGACGAGTATAAGTTGCCTAAAGACAGGAGGATTTTCATATATCCTCTCCGGAAGAAACAACAATATCGTCATGAGTCAATTTGATCTAAAAAATGAAAAGATTGTCGCTCATGAGTTTGGTCATTTCTTTGGCCTATATCATACATTCGAAGAACATCTTTTCGGTAGAGACAACTTCGAAAGATCTACATGCTCCATCACAGGTGATCGGATCTGTGACACCCCTCCAGATCCAGGGTCGGTTTTTGAGGTTTACGTAAATTATTCTAATTGTGAGATGAATGATTTCAATAATAGCAATGGGAACGAATACAAACCACTAATAGAAAATTACATGGCCTACTATAAACCATGTTATCTGAAGGAGTATTCATTTTCCACCCAACAAGAACAGCTTATCACGCTTGCTAGTCAGCTGAATCTTAGAAAGAGGTTGAGTAGATAAAGTATAAAAAGGATAGAGCAAATATTAGATTAACGCCCCTCTACTATCCCCTTGAGCTTCGCCATATTCTTATCCTCTTGCTTTTTCATACCTCCTTTCATCCAAGAGACCATGGCCTTGGCAAAAAGACCATTACCCCTAGTGATGCTCTTGGAAGTGACAGCCGTCTTATCACCTTGATCCTGTAGGATCATCTCATAATCCATGTCCATAAAGTCCATACTAAAATTCATGGCCATCTTCTGATTAGGCACTAACTCCGTGATGGTCTCTTTCATCATCGACTCTTGGCCTCCGCTCTTCACATATCCATGCGATACTGCACCAACCTTGCCTTTGACACCACTTATATGCTCCGTCCTCTGAAACCCCTCAATCCAATCAGGAAGAGTTGATTCGTCTTGCATGACACTCCAAACTACAGATACTGGGCGATCTATAGTTAGCTCGCTTTCATATACTACAGATGGTGTAAGCAAACCTCGAATAAAGAAGATGGCAGGAATCAATATCAAAATCCCGATGACATACTTTAAGTATCTCATAGCTAATCTTTTAGTTAATAGTAAGGTAATCAGAAAATTCAATCTTCCATTTTCATAGTATGGAGGAAGATCATCTCACTATCTTAGACCTATATGATACAACTGATAGGCATACCATATGACGACAACTCTTCTTATCTAAAAGGCCCCGCTCAAGCGCCGTCCATCATCCGATCTATGGAAACTGGAGGATCTGCTAATACCTATACTGAACAAGGAGTAGACATACGAAAAGACCAAGCATATATCGATCACGGAGATCTACTTTTGGATCAGATCACTGCTCAAAAAAAGCATGACTTTATAAAATCAAATATCGAAAAGATAGCCAAGGAAGGGCCCGTTTGTTCACTTGGCGGAGATCATGCTATCGCCTATCCATTGATAAGCGCTCATACTACACACTACCAAGATCTGCATGTACTACAGATAGACGCTCATGGAGACCTGTATGAGAATTTTGAGAATAACCCATTCTCTCATGCATCACCATTTGCCAGGATCTTAGAAGAAGGAAAAATCAAAAAGCTCACCCAAGTGGGTATAAGATCCCTTACATCACATCAGCGAGAACAAATCAAAAGATATGATGTGGATGTAGTAGAGATGAAAGATTTTGATTTGAACTTTATTGCTAATCTTGGATCACCCCTATATATCTCTGTAGATCTAGATGGTTTAGATCCAGCCTATGCCCCTGGTGTGTCTCATCATGAGCCTGGTGGATTAAGCACTCGTCAGCTTCTCACTATAATCCATATGATCAAATCTAAGATTATAGGTTGTGATATCGTTGAGTACAATCCTACACGTGACATCAATAATGTTACTGCTATGGTAGCTTATAAAATCATGAAAGAACTCATGGCGAAGATGCTCGTTGTTGAGGCATAGCTTAAGCTCATAGTTTATCTCAAGTCGATTTTTACCCTTTCGGAAATGAGTACTACTCTTAAAACCTTTCTCATTTTATTCAATCCTGAGGTCTATATAGTTTAGAGATTTCGAAGTATCCGACAAAACTCCGATCTTCCGAGTTTAATGTTACTGCATACTCAATCCTTCTCAGGGTGTATACTAACAATAGTATGCATCCTTCTGTTGCCCTATCCTAGTCTGGGTCAGGCTAACGCAACTATATCATGGCATGAGTATCAAAGCATCAAAAGATATGATCTATCTAATGGATTGTCACAGATGAAAGTCAGCTCAATCATCCAAGATTCGTTAGGACAAGTCTGGGTTGGCACTCGTAATGGACTAAACAAAATAACAGCTACTGACATCACTAACTATAGCACAGATGACGGGCTGCCGTCTAATAGAATCCTAGACCTCATATGCCTGTCGGAAGAGGAGATCATCATATTGACATCGAAAGGCCTAAGTTTTTATGACGGTAGAAGCTTTAAAAACTATCCCTTCGACTTTAATGAAGTAGACTACAGAATTACCGCTCATCCACAGCATGGTCTCATCATTCTTTCATTCAGTAGTATTACTACTTTTCTCCATGAAGAGTACTTTCAAATTCTTGATGAATTTAATATCCATAACTACAGCTTGAATGAAAATGGCACCCTCATATCTCAAACAGAAGTAAGTAAGAAAATATCGGTAAATCTAAACGACAGGACCATCAGCGTATCAAGTTTTGATAACGATCACACGCCATACTACCTTTCGAAGGGATTATACAGGATGAAATGTCAGAATACATCCTGTAGTAACATCGATATATATGACGCAATAACGAATGACTTACTTCTGAAAGTAGTAAATGATCAAATTATAGAAAATAACTCTCATAGTAAGTTTCTATTTACTGAAGAAACGCTGATACCTTTAACTCACATCACTAAATTCCAACCTTTAAACACAGCAGTCATTAGACCCAAGATAGCTCTTGTCGATAATGAAGATAATCTTTGGATAGGAGGGGAAAATGGTGTCGAGGTCTTACGGCCTTCACCATTCACTACGATAGCCTCGACTCGTGATAAAAACATATGGTCTGTCAACAGACTCTCGAGTGATGAGTTAGTTATGGCTAGTTTTGGCAAAGGCCTATTCTCGTATGACAAAAAGGGCTTACAACAAATAGATACGAGGAGGCAATACTTCCCTACTACGGCTAAAGACAGCAACGGAAATATATTACTCCCTGGAGTTAATCATCTCACAAGAATTGGCGATCGGCATGAAGAAATTTCATCCAAGTCATCATTTGCAGTAGCATATGATAACGCTAGAAAATTAATCTTAACTAGCAACTATGGTAAAATTTATATGCATAATGGCAAGTCTATTATCGACAGTATAACTATAGAAGAAGGGCTACAC
>CAYYBR010000321.1:0-4286 GCA_964470035.1 uncultured Saprospiraceae bacterium | reverse complement strand
TCAGTCATCGCTACATTGCTCGTATTTGGCCAAGCTATAACTATTAATGTCCTTATCAACAATCATAGACTGTATCGGTCTCCTAATGCCTTGACAGGCATGATATATGTGCTCCTCGCCAGCGCTATACCTCAATTACAATATTTGAGCCCTGCATTAATTGGAGCAACATTCATCATCATCGCGGCTTTTCAAGTATTCAATACTTATAAAGTCCATGCTGCAACCCTTTACATTTTTAATGCTGCACTGGCCTCGTGTGTTGCCGCTTTTGTTTACCCTCCATATGCCTTTGTCATAGTCGGTATATTCATAGGCCTCGCTACCCTTCGTAATTTTAGCCTAGTCGAAAGAGCTCAGTTTCTAATCGGATATGTCGGTATTGTGTGGATTTTAAGTGCCTTGTATTTCTATGTTGATAAGCTTGATTTCACCGCCTTGTCATTTTCTAACTTTCCAGGAATTATCGAAGAGATAGAATATAATCTTTCTCACAACAACATAGCTGTACTCACATATCTTCTATTAGTCGTCATCGTTCTCTTGAACTACTATGGTTACATGAAGAAAAAAGGCATCGATGTTAGAAAGAAAATAACCTTCTTTTACTGGTTGATGGTTTGTTCCTTCTTGTCACTCTTCTTCTATCTGAACATTGACATTCAACACATTATATTTCTTGTTATTCCTTTAGCCTTCTTCATAAGTATGTCTTTATTTATGGTGCGTCAAGTATTCATTATCGAGGTAGTACACTTGTCGATAGTTGCAGGGCTTCTTTATTATCAGTTCATAGGATATGGCCTTGGGGCCTAATTGCATAATCTCAGAGTTCTTCTTGTACGGTTAAAGTCATCTTAATTGTTTCCAAAACACTAGTGCTCGGGCTATTTTCGTTGTTCAATCCTAATACAATAGGAAATCACCTTCAAAATATCCGATATGAAAAGATTCTCCTGGATCTTCATTGCTATTCTTCCATTATTCCTTCAAGCCCAAGAAATACCTGTAACATGGTCTATCGATGCTGAACATATTGAAGGGACAACATACGATCTAGTCTTCGTTGCGGATATAGATGATGGATGGAATGTCTATTCGCAGTTTATCGAAGAAGGTGGGCCGATAGCAACCTCTGTCACTTATGAGTCAAGTGGTCATAAATTGATGGGTAAAGCCCAAGAAAGTGGTGATAAAAAAGCCGGGTTAGATCCGATCTTTGAAATGGAACTAATCAAATACACTGCTAAAAAGCCATTTGCCATAACCCAGCGCGTAGATGCTGGTTCTGCTAAAAATATATCTGGATACCTCACTTTTATGGCATGCGACGATAGCCATTGTATCCCTCCGACAGATGTTGACTTTTCATTGAAGCTTACTGCGTCTTCTGACAAACAAGATAGAGCAGCTATAACACCTGCAACGCCAACAGCTGGAGAGTCAGACCTAAGTACAACAACTGCTATCACGCAGGAAGCTGTTAAACCAGCAAAGAAGCAACGTAAGAACGTAAAGTCAGCAATCTCCTCCGATGACAAATCTCTGACTTGGATTGTGGTAGAAGATAAAGAGTCCCCTATCTCTTGGTCATACGCCTTATCTCCAGTATCAGGTGACAAATACAAAGTCTTTTATAAAGCCGATATCGAAGCTGGATGGAATGTGTATTCTCAGCACATAGGAGACGGCGGGCCGGTTCCCACCACCTTGACTTATGATCAAAAAATTGTATCAGAAAGCAATGAAGAAAGTGGGTATAAGAAAGAAGGTATAGATCCCGTATTTGAGATCAATGTCGTGAAGTATCTCCCTAAAGAGCCTTTCGTTATTTCGGAGATTATCACCTCAAAAGAGGACAAGGTCACAGGTTATATAACCTACATGGCTTGTGATGACACCAAATGCTTACCTCCAACAGAAGTCAACTTTGGTTTTGACCTTAATAAAGGGACAGCTTATAATCCTTCCTCGAAAGCAACGGATGAGTTTAGTATAGACAGTAATAGCGAGTCCATATCTGCTGCTGGATTGATAGCAGCCATAAAAGATGGTGGTACCATAGATCAAACGAGAGAGAAACTGCGTGAAACTCACGAAACACCTTTGTCATCCTGTGGCAGTAGTAATGAAAGACAATCAGGGTTATCGTGGATGTTCATTTTTGGCTTCTTAGGAGGGCTGCTAGCCTTGCTCACGCCTTGCGTATTTCCGATCATACCTATGACTGTGAGCTTCTTTACAAAAGACACAAAGAGAAAAGGATGGGTAAGTGGTTTAATATATGGAGCTTCCATCGTTGTCATCTATGTTACCATAGGTCTTCTCATTACAGCTGTATTTGGTGAGGAAGCATTGAACTCTTTGTCTACTAGTTGGATAGCTAATACGCTGTTCTTTATCATATTCGTGTTCTTTGCATTTTCATTCTTTGGTTTCTATGAACTAACGTTACCTAGTTCTTGGACAACTCAAAGTGACAAGATGGCTGACAAAGGGGGACTGCTAGGTATATTTTTTATGGCCTTTACTTTGGCTCTAGTCTCTTTTTCTTGTACGGGTCCCATCATAGGTGCTGCACTTGTCGAGTCTGCTTCTAATCAAGTTGGTCCATTCGTAGTCATGCTTGGGTTCTCACTGGGTCTTGCGATTCCCTTTGGTCTATTCGCAGCTTTTCCTGCATGGCTCAATAGTCTACCGCAGTCAGGGGGCTGGATGAACTCGGTAAAAGTAACTCTCGGATTTATTGAGCTTGCTCTAGCTTTCAAGTTTCTAACAGTTGCAGATCTTACAAGTCATTGGGGTTTGTTAAAATATGAAGTGTTCATAGGCATTTGGATTCTCATAGCCTTGGCTATGGCTGCTTATGGCATGGGCTGGATTAAGTTTCCTCATGATAGCCCGCTAAAGAAAATAAGCACGCGACGCTATGTTTATAGTTTCGCATCACTGGCCTTTGCTGTATACCTGGCAACGGGCTTTGTCTATAATGATGAGATCAAAAGTTACAACCCACTTAACTTGATGAGCGGTATAGCTCCACCTACTTCTTATAATCTTTTCTTAGATGATCCGAAAGATCTTTTGGATACTGATATAAAAACTAAGTATCCGTCATATGGTAAGTGTGCCAACAATATCAATTGTTTTAAAGACTATTTTGAAGGCTTGGCATATGCTCAGGAGGTAGGCAAGCCTGTTTTTCTAGATCACACCGGTCATGGGTGTGTGAACTGTAGAAGAACAGAAGATAACATCTGGTCTGACAACCGTATTAGAAATATGCTGAATGATGACTACGTACTTATTTCTCTTTACGTAGATGACAGAGAAAAATTACAAACTGTACTTACTTCTGAAAAGCGCAATAAAAAACTCAGAACTGTGGGAGCTCGATGGGCTGATTTTCAGATTGTTAATTTCGATCAGATTACTCAACCACTTTATGTGATGGTCACGCCAGAAGAAGAGGTGATGACAGAACCAAGGGAGTATAAAGAAGGAGTAGAGGATTATTTCAAATATTTGTCCTGCGGTCTAGAAACATTTAGAAAGAACACCGGCAATTCTGGCCTTTAGCTTTCTATTTAAGAAAGTCAATCTTCACGATATTTACCGTAAAGCTTTTTTGGCTAGGCACGATTAGTTCTGTAGAGGAAATTTGTTGGGCATCTGCAAATCTTAATTTGAGGTCTTGATACTCTGTACTTAATACACTTGATCTTTTGTAATTTCCTTTGCCGTCAAGTATATACTCGCTCACTGTGCTGTTACTTTTTATTTCATCATTATATATAAGTCGCAGTCTTGATGGGGTTAGAAAAGGGAAAAAAGAAGAGAATATCCCATTGTCATTTTGAGAAAATTGCTTTTTATAAAAAACCTGATACCATTCTTCTTGTACATTTTTATCTAATGAAATCAGGACCAGATCATCTCTATAGTGATCGCTCCATGCACCATTTCCTAGACCGCTGTTGTTTCCTGTAGAAGAGTTAATAGCGAAGCCTGTGCCATTGCCAGATCTTCTGCTCACATCATATGCTACTTCAAAGGCAATTAGAGCAGATGCATCCTGCTTCCAGATAACCTCTGAAACAACAAAGTTTTCCATACGGCCTCTATGCTTGTTTCCATACAGTTCAAAATAAAGTTCATTAGCAAAAGGAATAAGTTCAAAGGATTTTGAGGACAATGTAGATCGATCACCTGCGAGCCAAAAGTATCCCGTACTTTCATCTTGTCTCTTTTCATCATATAATCCGGCTATACCAATTAGTTTTTGT
>CAYYBR010000320.1:0-4297 GCA_964470035.1 uncultured Saprospiraceae bacterium | reverse complement strand
TGACTTATCTTAGTAATCATAAAGAAAGATAAGGGTAGCAAACTAACACTTGTATTTATTAATCACATTAATGAAGTAAATGTCAGATCAAAATTGTTGTGAGATAGAAGCCATCGTGAGTTTTGATGATCGGGGCCAACTAGTGATCCCAAAAGACTTAAGAAAGAAGTTTGGACTGGAAGCTGGAGATAAGTTTGCGTTGATCAGCTGTATGAGTAGTGGAGAAAGCGGATGCTGTACTACAGATGAGTCATCATTATGTTGCCTCACTCTTGTCAGCACTAAACAACTTAAGGGCATGGTCAATAGTGCATTAGGCCCGATGCTATCTATGATACAATAAGTAGGTCATAGGATATTGGATGTGAGGTACAAGCGGTCGTGTCGACGGAGCGCATTATTTCACCTGCAGAGTATGATACTCTGCACAATCCTTTTAGCTATGATGTTACTTAGTTTATTAGCGATAGTCCTTGGCGGCGGATGCTGCGGATTAGGATGTTGCTAAATTAAGAAAGGCATGCTTCCCATCCTTGATTGAGATCGCTGGATGGGAGCATGCCCATTTTCTTTCTACAAGGTACTGCGAGGGATGTTGATATTCAAGGGTGTCGAAAAGGTGGTCAAGGACACCTTCTCTGGTTTTGTCAAAAACTTACTAGAAGTTATTGTAGCGGGTTTTACACCTCGTGTATCTCATTCTTAAAGAAACCAAACGACGGTGATAAAATTATATAAGTGATGCATTACTACCATCACTCTTGCAGTATACATGTGTTCAATATGCCAATGTTCTTACTGAGCTTTGGCTTTTTCATTTGTAAAGATGACATGAAAAGATTGACAAATGCGATAGAAAAAATTGTTTTGTCAATCTTGGTAATGTATATTTGAGGACTACCTGAAGAAACTGATAGAACTCACATGTTCGACACACTTAACACTACCTATGATGAAATACTTCGCAGAACGGCTTCGTATGGCGCGCGTTATGAGAGGTTTATCGATGAAAGAATTAGTTGATAAGCTTGATAATAAAATTACCAAGCAATCTATTGGTCGATATGAGAAAGGAGAAATGCAACCCTCTAAGGATATCTTGATGTCCTTGATTGATGCCTTAGACCTAAAACTAGACTATTTCGATCGTCAAATTTCCTTTGACATTCAGCCTGAGTTTAGGAAATTAAAGAAGCTGCCTAAAAAGAAACAAGCTGAAGTTATTGAACGAACTAGGGACTTTGTCGAAAGATACCTCGAAGCTGAAGAACTAGTGGCGGCCGAGATTGCTTTTGAATCTCCTAATTATAGTTGTAACTCGTTAGAAGAGGCAGAAATCACCGCCCACCAAATGCGAGCTGATCGAGACCTCGGTGAAGACCCTCTATATAACATCGTTGAGATGTTCGAAGATTGGGGTATCAAGGTTTACCAAGATCATTTTGGTACTGACTCGATTTCTGGTATGTCATCTTGGATTGGTGTTGATCAGGCTGTTATCGTAATTAACAAATCGCACAATATTGATCGCCAGAGATTTACTGCATTACATGAATTAGGTCATCTCGTCCTAGATATAAGTGATGAGGTCGACGAGAAAACTTGTGAAAGAATTTGTGATCGATTCGCAGGTGCTATGCTCATACCTGCTAGCCAGTTAAAATCAGAATTAGGAAACCACAGAAATGATATACACCTGAAGGAGTTAGAATTAATCAAAAACCAGTACGGTATATCACCTCAAGCCTTACTTTATAGAGCCAAAGATCTTGGTATAATCTCTTCTTATGTTCATTCTCAAAAAATGAGATACATACGATCTATGGGGTGGCATAAAAAAAATATAGGAGTTTATAACGGAGAAGAAAACTCTAATAGACTACTTCAAATTCTGTGCAAAGGATTAAGTGAGGATGCAATTACCTTCTCAAAAGCAGCAAGTCTTAATAATATGAGGGTCGCAGAGTTTAGAGATCTAGTCAAGACCAAAATCAGTGACTAGGATAGTTGTTACCGACGCTAATATTTTTATCGATTTGATAAAAGCGGATATGATCAACTTGCTCTTTTCCACTGATATGGAAATCCTAACAACTCATTTAGTCTTACGTGAACTATATCAAGAACAACAAGATCTACTTAAGGAATATATAACCGCAGGCTCTCTTCATGTATCATACCCTGAAGAGAGCTCGGAAGCCCTTTTCTTCAATAGAAGTTTCACTTCTGAGGACATTTCACTTATGACATTGGCATTCCAACAAAAGGCTATTCTACTCAGTGGCGAAAGACTTATGATTAAATGGTGTAGAGATCACTATTTGGAGGGTCATGGCATTATTTGGTTATTCCAACAGCTTATCGATCAAAGCTTAATCCCTGCGAATTTAGCCGCCGACAAACTAGAGTTTCTTTTAGAGGAAAATGAACGACTTCCTCTTACAATTTGCCAAGAAAGGATTCTATTGTGGAGAGATGAACTCTACTAAGTCAGAAACCCGATTTCTATGTTTGAGTCAAGTTCATATTTCGATTATTTTGATATATACGATCATTTTTTACACAGGCATAAACACGGTGTACGAGTTTGTTCCTGACATTGTTTATTACTTTCATTTTGTGTTTTCCCTGTTCTACTTTTCTGAGGTAGTACTCTCTCAACTCCCCTGGATGAGATACTGCACAAACGGCGGCTAGATGTAGTAGTTTCTTAAGCTCTTTATCCGCCATATTGGAGACTCTTGTAAGTCCCTTAATACTTGTTCCTGAAGAGTGTTGGAAAGGGGCAATACCTGCGTGACAAGAAAGAGATTTTGGAGATGTTATTTTCTTAAACTCATTTGTCGTTATGAGAATCTTGACTGCAGTGACAAATGATAGTCCCTTGATAGATGTAATTATTAGATATAATCGACTTAATTTTTGATCATTCAAGACCCGCATTTTGATTTCTTCTTCGATAGCATCTATTTGAGCTGTTAAGGAATCAATGGCCTTATTGATGGGGCCTTTTTCGGAATCGATCAAAGATGGATTCAAGAGGTCATAATCATGTCTTAAGGCCTTGACTTGTTTTCGACTTTTGACCAAATTTCTTCGCACAGGAAATAAGCGTTTCACTTGTAACAACTCCTCTCTCATTGGTATGTGAGGCTTGTATTTATCAATGTTTCTCTTGGCGTACTGAACTATTCTCAATGAATCGATCTTATCAGTTTTACCGCTCTCTTAAGCCTACAACTTAAGAGCAACTATAAGACAAAAGAGGGGAGAGAGCGACCTCAAAAATGGTCTTATCCCACGATGTGTTGTCCGATCGCATCTTGCGTCAGAACTATCGAAGATCCAACGCTACTGAAAAAGTGTCCTTTCCAGTACGTATCCATTAAAGTCATGCAAAGCATGACTACGTCGCAGTACCTTCGCCCCAAGAGATCAACTCTGCGAGGTTGGAGCGCGGGTTGCGAGTTGATCAAACGAGGAAGCTAGGATTAAAGAGATAATAGGAAGCAGCCGGAAGTTATCACAGCGAACATTAGTGCGACAAGATTTTTAGGTTCTTTTGTATCGACTGACAAAAGAACGAAGGATGTGTGTAAAGCAGTTTGGCCTAACATGAAGAGCTCACAAAACATTTTGAGCACTTAATCACACCAACGCTACTGGAAAAGTGTCTTTTCCAGTATCTATAGTAAGGAGTAGTACAAAGCAAATTCTGTTTGCGGCATTCTTAAACAAAACCAGAGCATTCTTGATGAGGTTATATACGATATGCTTGAAGAACGGAGTTCTTCAAGAGCGGGGCCCTATGAGGCTAATTTGGAATATTATAAAAATAGAAATGGGCGCAAATGAGTAGGATAATTATATTTATCTTCTTGGGTATTGGAATCAATTTTATTATGGGCTGTAATGGCCAATTGGAAAATCGATATATTTCGAAGGCTATTTATATAGACGGCTCCTTGGTTAATAAAGAGTTTAATAAAAAAATCTTATTGGAGTTGGATGATAAAAATGGAATATTATGTGAAGATAATAATGTTCATGGGGTTTTGACTATTAATCAACTAGATACAACTTTCCAGTATCACCCAGCATTTAGAAGTATCTATGGATGTCGAACTAATTTTATATTGACTCAAGTAAATGTATCAGACCTATCGTATTTAGATGAGCACAAAATTTATTTGGATATCAAATTTCCAGGTATTCGAGTATATCATGACCTGGAAATGATGAGGATATTGCATGAGCCGTTTATGGCTAGTGATTTTTCTGTTATCTTATTCAAAGA
>CAYYBR010000319.1:0-4318 GCA_964470035.1 uncultured Saprospiraceae bacterium | reverse complement strand
TAAGTCAAGTATTCTTACTAATCTGATTTTTCTGAATATTCAGATTAAATATGCGATACAACTTTTCATTACCTCACATAGTTATACTCTGCGATGATAGGATGGAGATTTGAGGATATCGAGCATAGCGATCAAGGGCAAACACCCTTTGAGCGATTGCTACAGGTATTTCAGGATCTATTAGTATACACATCTGGTGATGTGAGCGAGGCACTAACTTGGTTGACAGAGTTAGACAAGCAATACAAGCTAACTGATGAAGACTACGGCATACCTGACTTTATAAAGGACCTCATAGACAAAGGATACATTTCCGAGCCAAAGGCGAAGGGTGGCACCTTTAATCCAACAGCGAAGATGGAAATCGCACTGCGGCGCAAGGCTCTCGACGAGATCTTCGACCAGCTTCAGAAGTCAAAACGCGGCAATCATATCACAAAACATACGGGTCTTGGTGATGAGCATACAGCCGAGATAAAACCATTTGAGTTTGGTGATAAGTTGGATAAGATAGCTATAAGCGAATCCCTGCGCAACGCTCAGATCAATCACGGTATCGATGATTTTATATTGACTCAGGAAGATTTGACGGTCAAAGAGACCTTCTATAAGTCGCAGACATCGACTGTGCTGATGATCGATATCTCCCACTCTATGATACTCTATGGGGAGGATCGGATCACTCCCGCGAAGAAGGTTGCTATGGCTCTCGCGGAGCTCATCAAGACGAGATACCCCAAGGATACACTCGACATCATCGTATTTGGCAATGACGCTTGGAAGATCGAAATCAAAGATCTCCCCTACTTACAGGTCGGTCCATATCACACTAATACTGTGGCAGGGCTCGAACTAGCGATGGATATCTTGCGTCGCAGAAAAAATGCGAACAAGCAAATCATGATGATCACCGATGGTAAACCGACTTGCCTAAAAAAAGGAAAGAAGTATTATAAAAATGCCTTTGGCCTAGACCGCAAAATATTAAACCGAACACTGGGGCTTGCCACAAAATGTCGCAAGCTCGGCGTGCCTATCACCACGTTTATGATAGCTAGTGATCCTTATCTGGTGAACTTCGTTGATCAGTTTACACGTGCTAATGGCGGCAAAGCTTTCTACAGTGGATTACAAGGTCTGGGAGAGTTCATCTTTATGGACTATAAAGACAATAAAAGACGCAATAAGAGGTCTTAAAATCAACCCTATTAATAATCGATTAGAAGAGTAAGAAGAAGTGAGTAAACCAACAATCAATACCCTAGGAGCCCTAAAAAAGGGCGGATATAAGAGCCGAACTATCAAGGAGGAGCTAAGAGAAAATCTGATCGCCAAGCTGCAAACTAAAGAGACCATATTTGAGGGTATCATCGGATTTGATGATACTGTGCTCCCTGATATAGAGAGAGCTATCCTTTCTCAACATAACATCCTCCTGCTTGGACTTCGCGGTCAGGCAAAAACGCGGATAGCCAGAATGATGACACAGCTTCTCGACGAGTATATGCCGATCGTCGCTGGATCTGAGATCCATGATGACCCGATGCAACCACTCTCGAGATATGCCATCGACGTCATAGAGGAAAAAGGAGACAAGACACCTGTCGAATGGGTACATCGAGACGAAAGATTTGTCGAGAAGTTGGCCACGCCAGATGTAAGTGTAGCCGACCTTATCGGAGATGTCGACCCTATCAAGGCTGCTTCATTGAAGCTCTCTTATGCGGATGAAAGAGTGATACACTTTGGGCTTGTACCGCGAGCGCATCGATCGATCTTTGTGCTTAATGAGCTTCCTGACCTTCAAGCAAGGATCCAGGTATCTCTGTTCAACATACTACAGGAGGGAGATCTTCAGATCAGAGGTTTTAAGTTGAGATTTCCACTTGATATCCAGTTTGTCTTTACTGCCAATCCTGAAGATTATACTAATCGGGGAAGCATCGTAACTCCGCTCAAGGATCGTATAGAAAGTCAGATACTGACACACTATCCTAAGGAACTGGACACCGCACTTTCGATCACTGAGCAAGAGGCTAGGATGAGTGATGACCAGAAAGCTACGATCAGAGTTCCTGACGAAATCAAGCAAATCTTAGAGCTCGTGTCATTTCAAGCTCGCGAAAGCGACTATATAGATGAAAAATCTGGTGTATCAGCACGATTAAGTATAAGCGCACGAGAGAATCTAGTGTCAGCTGCAGAACGTCGTATGTATGTGAATGGCGAAAAGAAAACCATCGTGCGACTCACTGACTTCTGGGGTGTCGTCCCAGCGATCACCGGCAAGGTGGAACTCGTATATGAAGGCGAGCAGATGGGCGTGTACGAGGTGGCCATAGACCTTATAGATAAGGCTATCAAGGAGTTATTCTTAGAGACCTTCCCAGACCCTAATCGTACTGTAAAGATGGATGATAAAGATCCTTATGGTGTAGTCAAGGCGTATTTTTCTGGAGGTAATACTATCGACCTACTCAACGATGATAGTGAAAAGGACCACCAGTCAAAATTGGATAGCGTACAAGGTCTAGATAGGCTCATCGACAAGTATGTGACGGGTACGGACTTAACATACTTCTTCAAGGAGCTCATCCTTCACGGACTTGCTGCTACAGAGATCATAGGTAAGAATGTCTTGGATAGGAAGTTCAGTTTTTCTGATCCACTAGCTGATATGTTCGGTGATCTTGAAGATGAAGGGTAACTAAGTGCCCCGCTCAGAGGTATGTTTCGATAAGAGTCTATCGCATCAGATAGCAACGCCTATTCTCCTACAAGCTCTTTGAGTCTTGCTACTTCAGAGATCAGCATATCGATATCTTGTCTTTGTTGTTGCATGATATCTTCTTGATTATTAATGATCTCCTGTTGTTCTTGCATGGCAGTGATGACTCTCATTTGCAAGGAGATGTCATATCTGATTTTCTTGAGCCCATCCTTTTGTGTGACAACCATATCTGGCAGTACTTCCTCTACTTCTTGAGCGATCAATCCTATATCACCTTTATAACCATTATTGTACTCCTTCTTCCAATCAAATTTAACGGGGCGAAGAGACATGATGTAGTCCAGTTGATTATGAAGAGACCTGATGTTCTCTTTATATCTCAGATCAGAGATACACGTGCCGCCTATGGAGCCTGTATCATCTGTTTGTACACAACCTGTGGCGTCTATATCTCCCGTTACATCCAGCGCATCATTGGGAGGAGAAAAAAAGGGTCCCAGGCCTACAAAACCCGATGGTGTAGCAATCAAAGCTGAGGTACCTGTATTAGCATTAAAAAGCTCAAAGTTGTTGGCACCTCCACCAGCATCTGACCCATTGGAGGTTAAGTTCCACGTTCCACCTCCTCCAGTATTTTCAATTTCAATAGCCGTGCTTAAAGTACTAGAACTAGAAAACCGGGCAACTTCTCTAGATTCATCTACCACCGTCAATGTCGCACTGGGTAGAAAAGTGCCTATCCCAACGTCTCCATTAATATCTATGAACATCGAAGGATCTATTTGTCCATCAATAAAAAACCTGAGGTCATTTGTTCCTACTAATCGATCTAAACCGAAGATATTTCCTTCAAGACTTCCTTCTAAACCCATAAAAATGTCTTGTGTCAAGATTAAATTCTCTTCGAAAATGACCTCCTGGGCAGAAAGTGAGCAATTGAATAGTAAATAAAAAACTGCGAGTAAGGTCCAATTGACATGTGAGTTGATAGAGTGCATGAATAGTAAATTTGATAATGAAAACTATACATCACATGACATCTAAAATCCCATCTTGGACTCTAGGTAAATGGTGATGCAGTGATTAAAAATTACAATTTAAAGATAATGACATAATTCACACCTGTCTATAATAAACTTGCATAAATCATTTATCTCCCTCCTCAGGGGGACATATTCTCAATTGTCTTGTCCTGAAATAGGGATTAGAAATTGTACTGCTAGAATCAGCATACTGTGCTAACATATCTGGCCTCTTTAGAGGCAATCACTTTTGACAGCAGAAGTTCCTCCCTATTTATCCCCTTCAAAAAGGGGACAAATTTTCGTAATCTTTTATCCCCCTCTAGGAGGGGGCGCAGGGGGAGGCTGCCACGTCCTTAGATAGCTTGACACAAAAGAGTTGAAGTTTGTCAGAACTGTCAATATACTTTTAAGGCCGTCCTCCTCAATCATATCACTGACCGAATAAGAGAGATCATAGCTCTTGTATTTCAACTCTCCTCCCCTTTATCCCCCTCTAAAGGGGGACATATTTTCGTAATCTTTTATCCCCCTCTAGGAGGGGGCGCAGGGGGAGGCTGCCACG
>CAYYBR010000318.1:0-4319 GCA_964470035.1 uncultured Saprospiraceae bacterium | reverse complement strand
TTTATAGGCCTTATAAGCTTGATAGGTATCGTTGTGAATAACTCAATTATACTAGTGGATTATATCAATCAGCTGCGGAGGGAGGAGGATATCTCGCTTGTTGATGCTATCATCGAGGGGTCCATCAGAAGGTTTAAGCCGATTATACTGACAACACTTACTACCATACTCGGACTCTTGCCACTTACTCTCCAATCCACTAATCAGTGGTCTCCACTATGTTGGACTATTATAGGTGGTATGATATCATCTACTCTTTTGACTCTATTGGTCGTGCCGGTATTGTATAAGTGGCTGACAGTAGAGGATTAAGATAGCTTCCCAGATAATTGTTTGATCTTGATACCTAGAGCAGCATATAACAGGGTAGTGAAAGGGCTTAGATAATTGAAAATGGCGTAAATAAAATAGTCATACACCGACACTCCTAGTACTCCAGATTGATAGGCGCCACAGGTATTCCAAGGAATCAGGACGCTAGTCACTGTGCCAGAGTCTTCAAGAGTCCTAGAAAGATTCTCTGGGGCTAGATTCCTATCGGCATAGGCCTTCTCAAACATTTTACCTGGGACAACAAGAGCTAGGTATTGATCTGATGCTGTGGCGTTCAGAGCAAGGCAAGAAGCTACTGTGCTTGCAAATAACCCAAATGTACTTTGGGCCATAGAAAGTAATGCTGCACTGATCCGAGCAAGGGCACCTATAGCGTCCATAACTCCGCCAAAAACCATAGCGCAGATGATCAACCAAATCGTGCCCAGCATACCTGCCATGCCTCCAGATGTAAAGAGATCATTGAGGTCTGCATTAGAAGTTTCTACTCCAGATGAAACTGTTATGGCGTTCATCAGTCCTTTGTATCCTGCTGTCCAACTCATTGTTTCCTCTCCGGACAAATTGAGGATGATATGGGGTTGGAAGATCAAAGCCGCCACTCCTCCAAGTAAAGTTCCTCCTAGAAGTGCTACAAGGGGAGGGGTTTTCTTAACGATAAGTATGATGACGATCACTGGTACGATAAATAGAACCGGGCTGATATAAAAAGATGCATCGATGGCATTCAATATCGCTGAGCTGTCACTCACACCCGTTGTCTCTCGAGTCAAACTAATGATAACAAATATTATGAGTGTTACGATAATAGTGGGGACAGTCGTGTAGGTCATATATCGGATATGACTAAATAGTTCTGCCCCTGCCATAGCGGGAGCAAGATTGGTAGTGTCAGAAAGAGGAGACATCTTATCTCCAAAGTAGGCGCCAGAAAGCACTGCACCAGCGACCATGCCGAGGGGGAGGCCAATGGCTTTCCCTATGCCTATCAATGCTATACCCACGGTCGCAGAGGTTGTCCAGGAACTACCAGTTGCCAGTGATATGATCGCACAGATCACAACAGTGGCTGGCAGAAATATAGTGGGATGAAGGATCTGCAGTCCATAGTAGATCATGGTAGGTATGATGCCACTCACTAGCCAGGTCCCGGCTAGAGCACCCACAAATAACAGGATTAATATCGCCCCAGAAGTTGACTTTAGATTGGATCCAACGACATCGAGCATATGCTTATAAGTGATATCGTTTCTAAATCCTACTATAGCAGCTACTGCTGCTCCGAGGAGAAGAACAAACTGATTCGATCCGCTCAAAGCATCGTCTTTGAAGACATATACATTGAAAGCTAGTATCAGAACTAAGGCAAGGACAGGGACAAGAGCTTCCCAGATGCTCAACTCTTTATTTGTATTGATTTTGTGGTTTTCGGCCATCATCCAGTATTGATGGAAGTAAAGTAAGAGTTTTGTCTATAACTAGTATGTCACATTAAGAGTATGCTTTCGCAAATACTACTTATTGATTCTACGTTAGGATTGTCTATTACATAATTAAAGTGTCCATCGATGGGTAAGAAAAAAATGAGCTACAAGGAATACATCAATAGTAAAACACCAACTCTGGTAGATTTTTATGCTACATGGTGTGGGCCTTGTAAGATGATGCACCCAGTATTAAAGGATCTTTCAAAAGACATTAAAGGAAAGGCGAGGATCATAAAAATCGATATTGATAAGAACGAGAAGCTAGCTCGAAAACTTGGTATCAGAAGCGTTCCAACGTTTATCATTTACAAAAGTGGAAAAGAACAATGGAGAAAGTCTGGAGGTATGACGAAGCAAGCACTTCTCAAGCAAATAGACAAGGTGTCTTAAGCGTAAAATTATCTTATAGTTAAGTATGTCACATGAGCTTATATATAAATGATGTACATTTGTATTTAGCTTTTCTAGATTCGGTACATGTGGTATAGGATCGAACTAAGAGCGTTTATTTTTTTAATATTTTAATTTTTTCAGTGAATATTTTTGTTGCACGGTTGTCTTATGATACAACCATAGAAGAGCTCCAAGGAGCGTTTACTCCATTCGGAGATGTAGATACAGTTAAAATCATCATGGATAAAGAAACAGGGCGGTCTAAGGGCTATGGCTTTGTTGAGATGCCTAATGATGAAGAAGCAGCACAAGCCATAGCTGCTCTTAATGAGTCCGAACTTGATGGACGTAATATTGTTGTTAAGCAATCAGCCCCACAAGGAAGAGATAACCGCGGCGGAGGTCGTGACCGTCGAGGCGGTGGAGGATACCGTGATCGTGATAACGATCGAAGAGGAGGATATCGTCCAAGAAGATATTAGATCAAGTTACTATGGACTCGACACCGAGTCCATAGTTTTTCCTTCTTTCATTTCTTACCACTGCATTTTTCATTACTGTAGAAAAGTCTGGTATGGAGATAATGGATAGAGAGTATATATTCTCTAAGTAGAGCCTAGTGGCTGTAGCGTAATTATCTATCTAGTGCTCTTAGACAAAAGTCTACTTCTCAGATGTGCTGAAAGTATATGGATATACATCAGGATATCTTTCGTAAAATCCTCGCAGCGTAACTTCTCCTTCTGTATGCTTTAGGAGTGAGATGAGTTCTTGAGCATCTTTTATACGAATATCATTGAAGTGTTCGATGATGTATCCGGGTTCCATATTAGTTAAATCTATCCTGCTTCCTTTAGCAACACTCACAACATATACTCCATCAGATTTTACGCGGGTTACTTCCTTGTTGTTTAGATCTCTCACTTCTATGCCAAGGTCACGCAGGACTTTATCACTTCTTACTGCGATGTAGTCAGTAGTGTTTAAGTAATTGCGCAAGGTGATATTTACGCTGTGAGGCTTTGATTTCCTGTAATATGTTATAGTTATTTCATCTCCTGGTCTGTATTTATTGAGGACCTCATAAAACTCTGCAGTTGAAGCTACAGCGTCATCAGAAACCATGGTGATGACATCTCTCTTTTTTATACCAGCATCTGCGGCTGCACTATTCAAGTTGACACCTGATATCATTACACCTGTAATGAAAGGAAGCTTAACTAGTTCTGCATTATCAGCATTTACATCGGTAACTGTGACGCCTATCTTTCCACGCTGTACGGCCCCAAACTCGTTGATATCTACGATGACCTTCCTTGCTATGTTACTTGGTATGGCAAACGAGAGGCCTTCATAATTTCCAGACTTAGAGATGATAGCAGAGAAAATACCCATCAGAGCTCCTTGCGCATCGATCAGCGCTCCGCCACTGCTCCCAGGGTTAATGACCGCATCAGTCTGTATGAATGATTCGATATCATTGTGATCTATAATGTCTAGATTTCTTGCTTTGGCACTCACGATCCCAGCCGTGACAGTAGACTGCAAACCAAAAGGGTTACCGATGGCTAATATCCATTCGCCGACTTGTAAAGAATCAGAGTTGGCAAATCTTTGGAAGGGGAGACCTTGTGATTCTATTTTGAGTAGTGCTAGGTCTGTAGCTTTGTCAAATCCTATCACCTCGGCTCTGAATTCTCGTTTATCTTCTAAAGTGATTTCGATATAATCAGCATCTGCTATGACATGATAATTAGTAACAATATTCCCATCGGGAGATATGATAACCCCGGATCCTTTCTCTTTGCGATATTCATCCTTATATCTGGTTTGATCTACCTTTTCAAATGCAGTGATAAACACCACTGCAGCCTTTGCTTTTTTAGATACACTTATGAAGTCTATATCATGAAAATGACGCAAAGCATCAAAGCGAGATTTGCCAGGAGGATAGGAGTAACTCACTTCACTGATGACCGGACTTTGTTCTTGTATATATACGGTCCTGAAGTTTCGATCATAGATCCATATACTAAGTACGATAAGTGTCAGAGTGATCAGACACTGCCAGATAATATTACTTGGTTTCAATCGATTAGGATTGTG
>CAYYBR010000317.1:0-4349 GCA_964470035.1 uncultured Saprospiraceae bacterium | reverse complement strand
AGATGCATCTCTATGGAATGGGAAGCTAAGCGTTGTATTAGATATCTTCAGCAAAGAGACTGTTGATCTTCTATTTACAGCTGCTGAGCCAGGAACGGCTGGTTCTGCTGCACCAGCAGCACGGAACATCGCTAACATGACTAATAGAGGATTTGACGCTATCATCAACTATAGAGATAATATCTCTTCTGATCTTAGCTTTAATGTAGGTCTAACACTAGGACACTATAGAAATGAGATTACTGGTATATCAGATCTTCAAACTCAATTCTTTTCAAATAGCTCATCTCGTATTGGTACTACAACTATCAACAGAGTTGGAGACGCAATCGGTTCATTCTTTGGTCTAAGAACTGATGGAATATTTGCTTCACAAGCTGAAGTAGATGCCCATGCTAATCAACCAGGAGCGGCAGTAGGAAGAATACGATTTCAAGACTTGAATGAAGACGGTCAGATTAATGATGAAGATAGAGAAGTACTCGGCAGTCTCCACCCAACATTAACAACAGGATTCAACTTCGGACTCAACTATAGAGACTTTGATTTGACTGGATTTTTGTTTGGATCTTTCGGAAACGAGATATTCAACTTCAACCGTCTTTTCACTGATTTCTCACAGTTTGAAGCAAATATCAGACAGGAAGTACTAGATGATTTCTGGTCACCATCAAATCCTGAGTCCACTATTCCTGCTCCTGACTACGATGGTAGAGGATTTAATAGTCGCCCGAGTGACTATTATGTGGAAGATGGTAGTTATTTGAGACTCGAAAACATTCAACTTGGTTATAGAGTTAATAATATTGCAGGGTCCGACGCAAGTGTGAGATTTTATATACAAGGACAAAACTTGTTTACGATTACTGACTATGTAGGTTTAGACCCAGCATTTTCGAACTTTGGAAGGAATGATATTGAGGCTGGCTTAGACTTCGGGAATTATCCCTCAAATAGGTCCGTACTATTCGGACTAAATCTTAGCTTCTAAAAAAAATATTAAACGTCAGAAAAATGAAATATCTAAAAATTGGATTATTCGTTGCCACTCTGGGAATGATCGCTGCAGCTTGTAGCGAAGGATTTCTAGAGTTAAATCCTCAAGGTTCACTTGATGGTGCGGCACTACAAAGCCCTGCTGGTATAGAGGCTTCTCTGATATCAGCGTATTCTATGCTAGACGGCTGGAATGGACAATGGGGTAACTTTGGCCCTTGGGGTCGTGATGCAGGACACTGGATTTGGTCAGGTGTAGCATCAGATGATGCACACAAAGGATCAGATGCATCAGATATCGCAGATATCACACAAATAGAGCTTTATCAGTGGTTACCAAGTAATGGGCTCTTTGATGATTTCTTCCAGTCTCGTTTTGAAGGGATCGCTAGAGCTAATGCCACTCGAGCACTTAACAATTCGTCTGAAGAAATCGATCCAACTAGACAAGCTGAGATCGATGCTGAGTCAAGATTCTTAAGAGCACACTTCCACTTTGATCTTTGGAGAATGTTTGGAGCTATTCCATTCTTTACCGAAGATGATATAGAGTTCAGAAAGTCTAATGCTGCTGATATTCTGCCAGATATCATCACAGACTTCACATTAGCAGCGCAAGGACTACCTGCGACGCAAGCTGAAGTGGGCAGAGCGTCTGCTGGTGCAGCATGGGCATACCTTGGCAGAGCTCAAATGTTCGCAGGAAATTTCTCTGAAGCAAAAGCAGCTCTTGACCAAGTAGTTAATAGTGGTCAATACGCTCTTAATCCTTGTTTCCAGGATAACTTCAATGCCGCTACTGATAACTCTGCAGAAAGTGTATTTGCAGTACAGTTTTCAACTAATGACGGAGATCCTGCTGCCAACAATGGTAATTATGGTACTCGTTTAGGTTTTCCACACTCAGGTAGCCCATTTGGATGCTGTGGTTTTAACCAGCCTTCTCAGGATTTGGTAAATGCCTTTAAAGTAGATGCAAGTGGTCTTCCTTTGATAGACGGTACTGACATAACTAGCGAGGACTTTGTTGATCCTAGACTAGATCTATCAGTTGGTCGTGATGATGTTCCTTTCTGGGATCATGGTACACATAATCCAACTTGGATCAGAGATAGAAACTTTGCAGGACCATACAGTCCTAAGAAAACACAATACTTTTCTTCACAACCAGAGTTTAACTCTGCGGCAACTCCAGGAGCGTGGGGACCACAAGTCTCAGCTATCAACTATAATATCATAAGATATGCTGATGTACTTCTTCTTCTAGCTGAGGCTGAAGTAGAACTAGGTAACCTGGAAAGAGCTCGTGAACTTGTTAATCAAGTTAGATCTCGTGCATCTGGATGTGCTCAAGGACCTGCTACTTCAACAGCTGATATACTTGTTGCTATGGACGATCCTGGTATCACATGGGCTACTTATGCAGTAGGTACATATGATGATCCTTGGACAAGTGCAGCAGCAGCACGTGATGCAGTTCGCCTAGAAAGAAGAATCGAACTATCTAACGAAGGTCACAGAATGTATGATCTAAGAAGATGGGGAATACTTGCTACGACTATGAACGCATACTTCGCAGCGAACAACGCTAGACCAGATGGTGATGTGGCTAAAAGAGGATATCTAAGTGAAGCTTTCTTAGTAGAAGAAAGACATAACAGATTCCCTCTACCAGGTGTACAAGTAGACTTAAGTGAGCTAGACGGAACGCCTATGCTTCAGCAGAATCCAGGTTTCTAATATCCTAGATTCATAAATAATATTTTTGTTGAGACGGCCCTTTCTGGGCCGTCTCTTTTATTTTTGATACATGTGGAAATCATCTTCTGTCTTCATCATCTTCTCACTTATCCTTTTTGCCTGTGATAATCATTCAGATGAGACTTCTGCATCCAGTATAGAGAGTTCCACTTTCTTTCGGTCACTTGAAAATACGGGCATAGACTTCACTAACTCGGTAATCGATCAAGAAGACTTTAATGTACTTACTTACAGAAATTATTATAACGGAGGAGGTGTTGCTATCGGAGATGTCAACAATGACGGGTTAGCAGATATCTACTTTACAGCTAACATGGCGCCTAATAAGTTATATATCAACAAAGGCAACTTCCAATTTGAAGATGTAACTAAGACGGCCATGGTTTCTGGCGCTATGGCTTGGAGTACTGGAGTGACCATGGCTGATATCAATGGTGATGGACTTTTAGACATCTATGTGTGCAATTCTGGTGATGTCAAAGGAGATAACAAGACTAACGAACTATTTATCAATAATGGAGACCTCACCTTTACTGAGAGTGCTGCTTCCTATGGGTTAGATGATCAGGGTTACTCTACTCACGCCTCTTTCTTCGACTACGACAAGGATGGAGATTTGGACATGTATCTTGTGAATAATAGCTTCAAGGACCCCAGTAAGATTGATTTTAAAAATGTGCGGAATGAAAGAGACTACGCAGGAGGTGACAAACTTCTCCGTAACGATAATGACACTTTCGTAAATGTATCCGAAGAAGCAGGTATCTACGGTAGCAAGATTGGGTACGGCCTTGGTGTATCAGTATCCGATTTAGATGGCGATAGCTGGCAAGACATCTATATAAGTAATGATTTTTGGGAAAGAGATTACCTCTATATCAATCAAAAAGATGGGACATTTAAAGAGGACCTAACAAGTCGGATATCCATGACATCTACGGCTAGTATGGGAGCAGATATCGCAGACCTTGACAATAATGGCACCTACGATATCTTTAGTACAGACATGCTTCCTTCTACTAACAAACGTATTAAGCAGACAACGATATTCAATGATTATAACCTTGAGGATCTCAAATATCGTAACGACTATCACTTTCAATATACCCAAAACTGCCTTCAGCTTAATAACGGCCAAGGCCAATTTCGAGAAGCTGCTAACATAACAGGTGTAAACGCTACCGATTGGAGTTGGGCAGCTCTCATGTTTGACTTTGATAATGATGGCCTGAAAGACATATTCGTTAGTAATGGTGTCTATCACGATATAACGGATATGGATTTTTCGGACTTTCTCGAGGACGAGGTGGCCATAGGCGATATCATAAAAGAGAAAGGAAGGTTTGACTTCAAAGACTTCCTCGAATACCTTCCTTCCAATAAGCTCGCTAATTATGCCTTTGTAAATAAAGGCGACCTCACTTTCGTGAATGAAGCACAAAACTTAGGCCTTGGAGAACCCTCTTTTAGCAATGGTTCAGCTTACGGCGACTTAGACAATGATGGTGATCTCGATCTAGTTGTAAATAATGTGAACATGCCAGTCTTTGTATATCAAAATGAAAGCGAGGCAAATAGCAACAATTACATAC
>CAYYBR010000316.1:0-4410 GCA_964470035.1 uncultured Saprospiraceae bacterium | reverse complement strand
TACCCAAAGTTCCAATTAATACCTCCCGCTATATAGAGCTTCCCATCCAAAAACTTAAGGTTGACACTACTCCGAGGTAAGGACATTTGATAGGTAGGGCCGAATTCTTTTGAGTTAATATTAAATATGTCAATTCTGTCATAATGTTCTACTAAGTCCTTTCTTCCTCCGACAATAAATAAAAGTGAATCAACTAGTAGTGCTTTTCTTTCAAGAACTTCAGAAGTTGGGGCTGTGGGAGGCATGGCAACTGATTCATAAGTATCTGCATTAATGTCATATATGAGGACATGATTATTCATAACAAAATAAGCGCAAGTGTCATTGTATTCATATACGGAAGAAAAGGAGCGAAACCCTGTGGACCAATGATTGTTGGCATAATCAAATCTGAAAGAATTTGTGAGTAGGAGATTTACATCAAAGAGATTAAAAAACATGGCATATTGATCATTATGGACAACGTTCATCCGATCTGCACCATCTTGGGCATAAATTTCTCTGACACAGCTTGTTAGATCCAAATTGTATCGTTCAAGAGCATCGGCGTCTCCAAAACCACCGATAAAAAAGATTTCATCGTTCATTAGTATCCCAGTAGGAGATCTGCGATAGCTTTTAAGTGTGTCGATAACATGTTGGCCATATAATGAACTACACGTTGAAAGAGTTAAAAGCAAAACGCATATTTTAAGCATATATATTAGTGCTTTCGTAGTTTAAGTTAAAGATAACCATTTTAGAAGTTGCAAGTGCCGAAAGGTGCAGAGTATGAGCATTGACAAGGAACAATGGATTGTTACCTCTGTAGCTAAAGGCTATAAGTATTGTAGTCGGAAGCGAAGGTATTATCATGTTTTCTAGGACGTAGTCTAAGGACATCATTAGAATATCTGGATCTATGAGCTCCAAGATTCATACCTCCTTCTAGGAGGGATAAATGGAGGTGATGTCAATCTATCATCTTAATCGCCCTCCCAGGCGTATACGGCGCATCCGCATCCTCCAACTGATTCTCCAATGACTCTAAATCTACCTTCACGATCTCCTGTATCCTATCTAAGAGAGGTCCAAACTCTTCCTTGGCAATCGCAAATGACATCTTATGCGTCCCGGTTGGTGCTGCAGTGCTATTACCTTGTTCATAGCGGATAGAGCCCAAGCGTCGCGCTGGTGTCGGTGGCTGATCGATGTCAAGTCGAGACTTGATGTTATCACCAGAGAAGTCCGTGCGGAATACGCGGAGTTTTTCATTCAAGTTGTAGTAGGAGGATAGTAGGTCAGCAGATGGTGCTTCTATACGATCGATGGCTACTTTGATGTGCTTCATGCGATTAGATACTTCTGAGAGCATGTGTCTTACGCCATCCATCTTTCGCGATAGCTCTGCGACTTCCTGTTGGAATGCCTCCTTGGCAGCTACGTCTGTGGCTGGCAGGGTGGTATTGTCAAGCCGCTTCACTTCGAAGGAAGTTGGAGCAACCAACTCAGTAGTCTGTCCTTTGTGATAGTGGGACATGGATACGGTGTAGGTACCCGGTGCCACGAGTGTCCCCTGATCTGCACCTGCGAATGGATTGTAAAAACTAGGTGCTCTAAGATTGACCGCTGACTTGGTGGCATAGCGGAGATCCCACTTCAGTCGATGTAGGCCCTTCTTTGGCTTTGCACTTAACTTGCGGACGATGTCACCTTGGCTGTCTCTTATCGTAAAGATGAGCTTCGCATCATCTTCTTTCGCTTCGTCTAGTAATTCTTCATAAGAAGGATAGGCCACATCACCCGGCACATCGTTAAGTTGTTTGTCCCCGCGCAACGCCTTAGCCTTCTTCTTCCTCGCATCTTTCAGCGACTTCCAATCCTCCCCATACCAATAGTCGATCATCGCCACGGGATCTAGATCTTCACCAGTGTAGTACGAATCCCCTTGGAAGGATTTGCCTGCCAAGCCAAGAGGAACGCTCTGTTCATATTGCAAGGCGTCTCTAACGGAAAAAATCTGGGCATCTTCACCCATCTCGCCACCGCCCACATTGCGCAGGGCAGAGTAGTCGTCTAGTACATAAAAGCCTCTGCCAAATGTCCCAAGTATCAAGTCATTCTCGCGACGCTGGATAGCTAGATCTCGGACGGCGATAGTCGGTACACCTCCTTTGAGCTGCTTCCATCGTGCACCGCCATTGCTAGAGAAGAATACTCCAAACTCCGTCCCACAGAAGATCAAGTTAGGGTCTTCGTGGTCCTCTTCAATAGCGTAGACACTGCCACGCTCAGGGAGGTTATTGGAGATACTCCGCCAAGTGGCACCACGGTTGGTGCTCTTATAGATATACGGCTTAAAGTTGCCGCGCTTATGATCATTAAATGCTGCGTACATCACATCCGCATCATGTTGTGAGCAGTATACAGCATTTACGTAAGTGGTAGAAGGAACACCCGGGAGAGAGCTCACCTTCGTCCAGTTAGCACCGCCGTCAGTCGTCATCTGTACCAGCCCATCATCGGTGCCAGCAAGGAGTAGATCCTCATCGACAGGCGACTCGGAGAATGCCACGACCGCGCCATAGAGAGAAGTCGATCGGTTCTTAGCGACCGCATCGATGCCCCACACGCGATCCATGATCTTGAGTTGATTGCGATCGATCTGCTGTGTGAGATCGTCGCTGATGACTGTCCAGTTGTTACCATAGTCATCACTGCGAAATACCTTGTTAGCCGCAAAGTACAGCCGCCCGCTCTTGTGCTGGCTGACCTGTAGGGGAGCATCCCAGTTCCACACATAGGCATCCTCGCCTTTGCGCTCCTTCGGTTGGATGCCCACTTCCTCGCCACTCTTGCGATCATAGCGCACGAGGACGCCATGCTGCGACTGAGCATATACGATATCGGGATTTTCGGGATCCACCTGCGACTCAAATCCATCACCACCATGCGTCACAAACCAATCCGAGTTCTGTATACCATGATCGGTAGACGTCCGCGATGGGCCACCGAGGCTAAAGTTGTCCTGCGTGCCACCGTAGATGTTATAGAAGGGAGCATCATTGTCGACGGCGACTTTATAAAACTGTGTGACGGGCAGATTAGCCTTGAAGTCCCACGTCTTGGCCGCATCCCACGTCTCATAGATACCGCCATCACAACCCACCAGCCAGTGATCAGGTTGGTGCGGGTTGATCCAGATACTATGGTTATCGACATGCTTGGTATCTTCTCCCACTTTCGTAAATGTCTTTCCTCCATCCACACTCTTGCTCATCCACGTGTCCATGCTAAAGATGACATCGGCATCCGTCGGATCGGAGATGATCTCTTGATAGTAATTACCACTCGTACTATGGCCACCACGCTTGTGCCAGCTCACCGCGCGATCGGTACTCCTGTATAGGCCGCCATTCTTCCGGTCAGCAGCCTCGACGATAGCATAGATGCGCTCTGGATCTGTTGCCGATACACTCAGCCCTATACGACCGAGGTCCACACTTGGTAGCCCCTTTGCCGCCTTCGTCCATGTATCTCCTCCATCTACACTTTTGTAAATACTTGACCCCGGACCACCACCGAGATATGTATACACATGACGTGCCCGCTGGTGTGCTGCCGCATAAAGGATATCAGGATCTTCAGGGTGGATGATCATATCTGCGATCCCCGTATATGCATCGATCTCCAATGCTGCCGTCCAAGTCTTACCTCCATCGGTAGTCTTGTACACTCCTCGCTCACCACCACTAGACCACAGTGGCCCATAGGCAGCGACCCAGATGACATCTGAGTCCTCAGGATGTACGATGATCTTGGAGATATGTTCGCTATGCTTCAGGCCTACATTCTTCCAGCTAGCACCGGCATCTTCACTCTTGTAGAGTCCATCACCATATGCTACCGACCGCTGGTTGTTATTCTCGCCAGTACCGACCCAGATGACATTCGGATTATTGGGGTCGATCGTCACACAGCCTATAGAGTAAGAACCCTGCCCGTCGAATATCGGCTCATACGTCGTCCCGCTATTGACAGTCTTCCAGACGCCGCCCGAACTTGTCGCCACATAGTAGATATGCTGCTGGGTAGGGTGGACCGCGATATCGCTGACCCTGCCTGATGTTATAGCAGGCCCTACACACCTGAACTTCAGTGCTGAGATGCTCAGCTCGTCTAGTGGGTGTTTGGCTTCTTCTTTTTTATCGTCTTTTTTGTTTTTCTTTTTGCGTTGGGCAGTTAGGTCTGCTGTCCAGCATATGCTGGTGATGAGTAGGAGGATTAGGATTCTCATTAGAGTGGTTGTTTTTATGGCTTTAAAGTAAGGAAATCTGTCCGATATGAAGACTCAGATTTGAATGGTGGCGGCGGGGTGACAGGTACCCGGATGGGGTTTAGCTGTCAAAGATTTTTGGGTTCTTTTGTATC
>CAYYBR010000315.1:539-4423 GCA_964470035.1 uncultured Saprospiraceae bacterium | reverse complement strand
AAAGAGGCCCAAGAAGGCTCCCATTATGGTTACTATATAATCAGGATGTTCGTAGAGCACACTTTGAGATGCCACTGCCATAGTAGGAGGATAACTCGCATCATATCCTCCACGTCGTTCTAAACCTGAAAGATCGAAATTGTTCATCACAGGAGTCTCGACTACTCCTCTTCCGCTAAAAACGTAATTAGTGGGAGTCTCCCCTAAATCTATGAAATTATCCATCACCCACACGTTGATGTATTTATCAGGATTCCAGTTATTATCTTGGATTAAATCAAAATACGGCTGCGATTCAAATTCTCGTGAAACACCATCAAAACCAGGTGTGCCTATATCAAATCCCTCAGGTGCATCGTCAGCAAGAAAAAATCGAATTTTCATCGAGGTAGCGTTAGGGTTAACTAAGCCTGCTATAACTTCTTCTCGTGTATAAGATTCTACAGCAAATACAGCATTCATAGTATCGATGAGTTGCGCTAGATTACCTGGCGACACATCTGAATCAAAAACATGAAATATAACTGGGATTGCTACTTCTTCTATATCCAACTTTTCGCGAACTTCTAGAACAATACTGTTAGACACCCTTTCTCCGATCCTTGCGGTAAACTCATAGGTTCCCGGATCGTCAAAGTGAAAGGCCGAAGACTGATCCACGACCTGACCATTTTGTAACAATTCTATTTGGTCGGTGTCAACTTCAAAATTGAAGCGCCCAAACTCTAATTCAAATGTAAAACTGCCTGATACCGACCATTCTTCAGTAGTCAAAAGAGCCTTTCCATCAGGTAAAAATTTCATCCCATTATAAAGTAATCCTATCTCTGTTATATTGTCTTCAAGTGAAATCACCGATATATCTCGTCGTTGACTAATGACATCTTTATATGTGGCAGATATCCTGTAATCTCCTGAGACTTCAGTTGTAAAGAAAGGTCCTGGCAGCTCTACATCATTGGCAAAATATCGAAGCTCGACGCCGGGTACGTCGCGATTTAAGCGATTCCTTACAAACGTAGTGATAAAGGTGGTATCTCCCTCCAGCATGTTTTCTTTATCAATGGTCAAAAGAATCTCGTCGACCTCAGAACTATCATCACCGCTACAAGAATAAGACACAGTGACAATAATGAGAAAAGCTGCGAAAAAGAACTTGTAGATGTGATGCACAATCATTGAATTTCGTTTCGTGATATTATAACGATTAAAGCGTCCAATATGTAGAACCGTTTAAAGCAGAACTTTACATGAGAGATAGCACTTTTTATAACTTACTAGATAGATTAATTGCAACAGAAGCAAAACTCAGATCTGCTTCATCATTAGAAGCGATGATCAATACTCTATCGGTACTTCTTGCCTTGATGATATCAGACATCCAGCTTTTGGCAGCCTTATCAAGATATGAACCCGGTTCGTCCAGTAGCACAATCGATGTCTTGGACAGTAGAGTGATAGTTAGCCCTAGGCGCTGAGCTTGACCGCTTGAAAGTTCATCTATCCTTTGATGTATAGAAACCGGAAGCTTCGTAAAGGCAAATACTTCTTCTGGTGTCATAGGCTGGAGCCATCCTTTCATCTTGCCGTAATAAGCGATCATCTCTTTCACAGTTAGGACACTTGACATACTGGTATGTGGGCCCCAGATACTCACGTGCTTATAAATATCATCTCTCGATATTTCTCGTCCATCATTTACGTAAGTGATAATACCTAAGGTGGGCGAAAGAAAGCCACTAATCATCTTGATCAGGGTGGACTTCCCAGAACCATTGTCTCCTTTTATGCCATAGATATGAGTGGAGTCGAAAGTGTGTGATAACTTCTTGATCACCCAGTGTTCATTATAGCGTTTGCTTACTTCCTGAACCTTAATAATCATCACTCTTCATTTGCCTAAACCCTCTGACGATACCTTTTTCGCTCTTAGCGATAAACTCGGTTATTTCTTCATAGAGTGGATGTCCATCAAATGATTGCTTGGCATGGCGCAAGCCGATAGATAGATTAGAGTGTTTTACAAACAAGACTCGATATATATCCGAGATCTTCTTGATCGTCTCTACATCGAAGCCGCGTCTTCTCAGACCTATCCTATTCACTCCGATATAGCTGAGTGGCTCTCTGGCTACTCTGATGTACGGCGGAACATCTTTACGAACTAAGGTTCCGCCACCTACAAAAGCGTGGTCACCGATCTTCACAAATTGCTGGATAGCTGTCATCCCACCTACTATACCATGAACCCCCACAAAGACGTGACCGGCTAGTTGTACATTATTAGCGAGGATGGCATACTCATCTATGAGGCAGTCGTGTGCTACGTGGCTATAAGCCATGATAAGCGCTCCTTTATTGATCTGGGTAACACCTGTTGCTTTAGTTCCTCGATTGATCGTGCAGTACTCTCGTATACTGACGTCATCTGCAATCTCGAGATAGGTTTTTTCATCTTTGAACTTAAGATCCTGTGGGTCGCCACCAACCACGGCCCCTTGATAAACCTTACAGTTTCTCCCGATCTTCGTCCCACTCTTGATCGTAGCCTGTGAGTGGATAGTGGTCCCATCTCCGATCTGCACCTCCGCCTCTATGACAGCGAATGGTCCGACTGTTATGTCTCGTCCCAACTCCGCTCTCGGATGAATGATGGCGCTCGAGTGCACTGACATATCAGAGGGTTGTACGATCTACGATCTGTGCTATCAGCACTCCCTCCGAAGCTATCTCATCACCTACATATGCTGTGCCTTTCATATGTACGAGGCCTCTTCTGATCGGCGTCACTAGCTCCATCTTAAGAATGAGAGTATCTCCTGGCAAAACTTTCTTTTTGAATTTCACCTCATCCATCTTCAAAAAGTAGGTATCCCAATCCGAAGGATTAGGTTTTGTACTCAGCGCAAGTATACCTCCGGTTTGTGCAAGGGCCTCCATCTGAAGCACACCTGGAAACACCGGGTTGCCAGGAAATGTCCTTGGAAAAGCGCTTCGTTAAAAGTGATATTTTTGATGCCTACCACTTCTGAATCCGTGAGTTTGATGATTTTATCAACTAATGAAAAAGGGTATCTGTGCGGTAGAAATCCCTGGATGGCCACTGTATCATAGAGTGGCTCGACACTAGGATCATACTGTGGTATGACGCCAAACTTGAGTTGCTTTTGTACTAGGGGTTTGAGATGTTTGACTAAGGCGGCATTGCCGGTATGGCCTGGTCGCTTGGCGATGATCTTACCTTGGATCTTACATCCTAAGATCGAGATATCTCCGAGTAGGTCTAATAGTTTGTGACGAGCAGCCTCGTCAGGTGAGCTTAGCGAGGTGCCATCTTTGAATTTTGCCAGCAAGTCCTCGGCATCTGTTCTACCCAGTATGTCTAGTGCTTCTCGTATTTGTTGTTCGGGGTTGTCACCGGATGGTATCAACACAGCATTGTCGAGGTCGCCACCTTTTATAAGGCCTCTCTCGCAGAGTTCTCCGAGTTCGGAGGTGAGCGCAAAAGTCCTAGCACTCGCTATATCATCAAATCCGCCTCCAGATCGATATGTAGCATAGCTGTGTCCTAAGGAAGATGAATCATACGATATCATCACATCCACCTCAAATGAATCGTGGGGCAGCAAGGTATAAGTGGCTCCCGATACTTCATCCACTACTTCTATGATGTCCTGTACTACAAAGGTCTTGTCAGCTCCTCCCTTGAGTGGGACTTTCGCCGCCTGTAGATCTCTGTAAAAGGTCGCCGCACTACCGTCGAGTATCGGGACTTCAGGACCATCTAATACGATCTCACCAGCTGTGATGCCCGCTCCGTATATCGCTGCTAGTAGCTGTTCTACGGTCTGTACGATCATATTACCTCTGGCTATATTTGTACC
>CAYYBR010000315.1:0-529 GCA_964470035.1 uncultured Saprospiraceae bacterium | reverse complement strand
GTAGGCTCTTAGAGTCTCCTAGGTCTCCTCTCCTCCACCTGATACCAGTACCTTCCTCCACAGGATGAAGATGTACTGTGCCAGATATGCCGGTATGCAGTCCCTTGCCTGACCACTTCAGCGGTGCAGATATCGTGTGATTTGTCTGGGTTTGATTTGACATACTAAGCTATAAGTCGCCGCAAATATATCGTTATTAGACCAGAGCCAAAGTGAAGTTTATAGATCTTGGTTCTGACGATCTTCTAGTGACTTAAGGCGGCTAAAAAGCTCAGGCAATCTTTTAAATATTGCAAATGACCGCAAGTAGCTGTAATATTTAATACTTGGGTAGCCATACCATTTTTGGTTAGACTCTTTGATATCCCCTGCTACACCTGACTGGGCTTGGATTTTTGACCCTGGTGCTATATGTACGTGCCCGATGACTCCGACTTGTCCGCCAAGCTGGCTATACTCCCCTATCACCGATGATCCGGAGATACCCGTCTGTGCTGCTATCGCGACGTGATGACCCACTTCCACACCA
>CAYYBR010000314.1:0-4431 GCA_964470035.1 uncultured Saprospiraceae bacterium | reverse complement strand
CCCATGGGAAACTCTTGGTGGGGACTTCATCAGTGTTGCAAGTGCATCTGGCTCAGTTGTGGATAACGCGGTGAACGTGTTCGAAGGAGAAGAAATGATCTGGGATGTATATGGATGGTTGCTAGGTAATCTACCTAACTACGGATGGATCTTAGTTGGTGATGAATCAACTGACGGCAGTGTTGTGAGCTTAGTCTCTAGAGAAACAATGCGAAGTCAGCCACTTTTAGTAGTAAGATATGCTCTTCCTGGACCAGAGTGTGATGTTGATGGAGGAGGTTTAGCAGGTGGGCCGTTTACCTTTTGTGTAGGTGATGGAGAAGCAGATAACATTGGTGCTGATGGCATCACATTATCTGGAGCATCGGGAGCTAATCAACAGTGGGTGATTACTGATGATGAACGTAACATCTTAGGCTTGCCTAATAGTTTCACTGACGTAAATTTTGATATAGCTGGTCTAGGTACGTGCCTAGTTTGGAATCTTGCTTTCGAAGATGGGCTAGAAGGATTAGAGGCAGGTGGAAACACTAATGATCTAGAAGGATGTTATGATTTGTCCAACCCTATAGCAGTTATGCGAATCGATGACCCAGAAGTCTGCGGCACACCCTGTACTCTTGAGGGTCAAGGTGCTCTCCTTTCTGGTGGCCCCTTTGCTTTTTGTGAAGGCGATGGACAAGCTGATGTAATCGGTGCAGATCAGATCTCTGTTTCTAATACTAATGGCGCCTCTTTTCAATGGGTAATCACAGATCTCGATGGTAGTATACTCGGTTTGCCGGGTAATTTCACTGATGTAAATTTTGATATCGCTGGACCTGGAACTTGCCAAGTGTGGTATCTCGAATTTGAGGAAGGACTTACTGGTTTGGCTCCAGGAGCACTACTTCAGAATATAGAAGGGTGTTTTGCGCTGTCTAATCCTGTGACTGTTGAGCGTCGAAATGATAGTGCAACATGTAATCCTTGTACACTTACGGGTGCTCTACTAACAGGAGGACCATTTCAATTTTGTGTAGGTGATGGAGAGGCAGATATCATAGCGGATGATGCTATAGGTCTATTCAATAATACTGGATCAGGGAGATTTGTAGTCACTGATATTAATGATAACATACTAGGATTACCGCCAAGAGTAAGTGCCGTTGATTTTGATAATCAAGGTAATGGAGTTTGCCTCATCTACTATATAGTGACAGAGAGCGATGAAACCGTTTTATCTGTAGGTGCTAACCTCAACCAACTATCGGGATGTTTTGGGTTGTCCAATCCAGTAACTGTGCAAAGATCTGACGATGAGAGATTTTGTAGTAGAGGTCCTGGATGTGAAGCCGATGGAGGCGTTCTAGCGGGAGGACCTTTTACCTACTGTGTAGGTGATGGAACACCAGATTTCATTCCTGCGGATGCAGTTCAGTTGTTTAATCAATCAAACTTAAATCAAGGATGGATAGTCACTGATATTAATGGAAACATCCTAGGATTGCCTCCTACATTCTCAGCAGTTGATTTTGATCCACAAGGACCAGGTATCTGCTTGGTCTATAGTATCCAATCAGAAGGCGATGTAACAGGCCTAGCGGCTGGGCAAAATATTAGTAACCTCAGAGGGTGCTTAAGCTTATCCAATCCAGTATCTGTCAATAGAAGAACTGATGATGCAACATGCAATCCTGCACCGGACCCAATCGATCCACCAGACCCGATAGATCCACCAGACCCGATAGATCCACCGGACCCAATCGATCCACCAGATCCGATAGACCCACCGATAGATCCGCCAGTTCCTACTTGCGATGTAAGTGGTGGTCTGTTAGTTGGTGGTCCTTATGATTTCTGTGTGGGTGATGGCGAATCCGATGTCGTCGCTAATGCTGATCTATCAGGAAACTCAGGAGCCATGTCTCTTTATGTGATCGCTGATGAGGCTAAGAACATACTTGTACGAGCAGGGTCAATAAGTGACCTGGATTTCGAATCCTTTGGACTAGGGACCTTCTTTATCTGGCACCTTTCTTCAGATGATCAAGCAGCTTTAGATGGTCTGACTGTGGGAACAAATATCAATGATGGTGAAGGATGCTATGGGATCTCAACTCCTATACAAGTTTCGACTAATGATGCTTGTCTCGTAGAACCAGAGCCCGAACCAGAAAATGGATGTTTTGTACCGCGCAATGTGCGTGTGGATGAGGTTGGACCTAATTCATTCGTTGTGAGATGGGATCGACCTAGTATTGATTTTAAAGGATACGAATGGGAGGTTGGATTTAGAGATGAGCCCGGTTCATTTGTAACTCAACAATCTCTTAATAATAGAGTAAGGATCAATTCGCCATGGCCAAAGCCAATAGTCTTTAGAGTAAGAACAAAATGTACATGGACAGAGTATTCTGAATTCACAGATTTTATAGAGCTCGGAGTAGCAGCTAATGAAGAAGAAGGAGATTCTGGACCATCTGGAAAGATTGTTGTTCCAAGCGACACTCAGACTGGCGCGGTAGCATTTTCTCGCGCAGGTGTAGCGGGCACTCAGTTAGGAGCATTTACGGTTATCGAAGAGTCCATATCGGTTTATCCAAACCCAACCAGTGATTTTGTAAATGTTGCATTTTCAAGTTGGACTGACCATGCTGTCCTAGAATTATATAACTCTCAAGGACAGAGGATACAGAAGATACAAGTGAATAATGGTCAGACTGAACGAGTAGACGTAAGCGACTTGCAAAGTGGAGTATATCTCATGACTCTGAGATCAGATGGAGATATAATAAGCTATGAAAGACTTATGGTGGTTAATCGATAATTAAATATAAATATCTGCCGCCTCATATTTTGAGTATTTAAAATGATAATAAAAGCCCGTGACGTGAGTCATGGGCTTTTGTATGTGACTACTCTTATTGAGTAGTCACTAGACTAAAGCAATATTAGTCCACGTTAATCCAGTAAAGCTGAATATATAAGGTATATTACCAAAGGTTGTTGGTGGATAGGGATCGAACAAAGTAAAGATTCGTTACTGATTTAGCCATTTATGTAAATGATATAGCGCTTTAAGCCTATAAATCAAGACAGACGAATCAATGAGTTGTAACTCATCAAATCTTCATCATGTTCGAATCGAAGTAATGAAAACTATCGAACTTCAAGTTTCGGGGTTCATAGATAAATTTTTGATGCCTATCGAAGACATTTGGCAGCCGAGTGATCTGCTTCCGGATGCGAATGACGAAGACTTTGTAGAACAGTATCATGAAATAAGAGAGCACTCGAAGGATTTAGGATATGATTTTTGGGTCACATTAGTGGGAGACACAGTCACCGAAGAAGCACTCCCGACATACGAGTCTTGGTTGATGGATGTCACTGGGATCGATCAAGTTGGTGAAGGAAGAGAATCCGCCTGGGTCCACTGGGTTAGAAAGTGGACATCAGAAGAAAACCGTCATGGTGACGTGCTCAACAAGTATCTCTATTTATCTGGTCGTGTTAATATGCGAGAAGTGGAAGTTACAACTCAGCATCTTATATCAGATGGATTTGATATCGGTACTGATCGTGATCCATATAAGAACTTCGTCTATACCTCTTTTCAAGAACTGGCTACTAATATCTCACATAAAAGAGTTGGAAAACTTGCCAAGGACAAGGGCAATGATCTATTAGCCAAAATCTGCAAGATCGTCGCTGGAGATGAGATGAGACACTATCTCGCCTATAGAGAGTTTGTTAAAACTATCTTCCAATATGATCCTAGCGAGATGATGCTTGCTTACTACGATATGATGAAGAAAAAGATCGTCATGCCAGCTCATTTTATCAGAGAGTCAGGAGGAGAGATCGGTTCTGCTTTTGAAGACTTTTCTAATAGCGCGCATCGTCTAGGGGTATATACTCATTATGACTATATAGACATACTTAGGAAGCTCAATAAGTATTGGGATATTGAGAATATCACGGGACTTGATGATAGAGGTGAAAAAGCCCGGGACTATTTGATGAGCCTACCTGCACGATTAGACAGACTTGCAGATCGCATGAAGACTCCTCTATATAGAAGAGAATTCAAATGGGTCAAAGCTAATGGGGTGATGAAGACATAAGATACTTGCACATCGCTCTTGTAATCTCGACTCTTATACTTTCTAATAGTGCCAAGGCACTTTCCCTCGCTTGCACTTAAGTATAGATTGATGCCATAGTAATTTTCATAAGTCGACTCTGATTCACTTTCAAGCATGAGAGCTCTTGACCACCTTCTTCTGTCGAAAAAGGGCCAATCTGGACAGCTAGTTACAAGGACAAAACATATCTTTCCAACTCACCAGTGATAAAAATACCACGTGAAACTTCTGATCAATCTGTTTTTACTTTCGATGTGTACGTGTTTTTCTTTTGCCGATACCTCCGCTCAAGGTACACTGC
>CAYYBR010000313.1:0-4488 GCA_964470035.1 uncultured Saprospiraceae bacterium | reverse complement strand
ATTTATGACAATGAAGATGAAGTAGTTCAGGACTATGCCTCTGCGAGATGGGTAAATATCGATCAGAAAGGTGGAGGACGTTATCTGAAGGAGAATAATACATTTGCAAAGCAGACAGTATCCCATAATACTTTAGTCGTAAATCAGAGATCACAATATGAGGGTAGTGTCAAAGTAGGAGAGCAGAATAATCCGATACTTTATTATGATAATTTTGATGATACGAATATTCAGATAGTAAGTGCTAAAGATGACACTGCGTATCCAGGTACAGCGATGCATAGAACCCTTATGATGATCAACATAGAGAACATGGAAGAGCCATTGCTCCTGGATATACTTAAGGTGCAATCTGATACTTCTCAGGACTATGATCTGCCTCTTTGGTATAAAGGGCAAATACTCTCTACCAGCTTTTCATATGATGCTGATAGTAATCAGTTGAACACACTGGGCAATGATGATGGATATCAACACCTATGGCGAGAGGCATCAGCAACTTTAGATAGTGATATCGCGCAGATGACTTGGTTTAGGGAAGGAAAATTCTTCACTATTACCTCGACAGCTAATGAAGGAGATCGCATAATTCTGGCTAGGGCAGGAGCTAATGATCCTGAATTCAATCTCCGACGAGATCCGGTAATGATCCATAGAAAGAAAGGTGTTACAGATGCCATTTTCGCATCAATAATAGAACCCCATGGAGTCTATAGCCCAGTAACAGAGATTCCGTTGAATCCTTTTTCATCTACTTCATCGATCGAGGTACTTCATGACGATCAGAACTATACCGCTATAGAGTATAGGTATAGTGAAAAGCCTTACATTATTCTTCTGTGCAATAAAGATGCATCAGAAGAAAGCAAACATACATTAGATATTAACGGAGAACTGTATACATGGTACGGGCCATATAATTTGAAAAATATAAAAACATGAAAAGGAATAGCGAAAAATATATTCTGACTGAAAAGATGGAATGGGAAGAACTCGGAGGAGGAGTTTCTAGAAAATTCTTAGGCTACGATAATCAGATAATGATGGTTTTAGTCAAGTTCGAAAAAGGCGCTCTTGGGGCTCCGCATCAACACTTCCATACACAGTCTACATATTGTGTAGCTGGGAAGTTTGAATTTGAAATTGATGGCGAAAAACAAGTCGTCCAGGCAGGAGATGGTGTGTATATTGAACCTAACCTCTTACACAGCGCTATATGCCTTGAAGAAGGTATGTTGATAGATACTTTTAGTCCTGTCAGGGAAGACTTCTTGGATGGATCAGGTGTTTCATATTTTGGGGATAAGGATGCGTCGTAAAACAAAAAATAGAAATGAGTATGAAAGGTCTTAGATGGTGGGTAGTTGGTCTTGTCGCGCTTGCCGCAGTTATTAACTATATCGATAGGCAGGCGTTCGGAGCCCTATGGCCAGATATTGCTCAAGACCTATTTCCAGAATTGGATGATGATGGGAGAAAGAAGGTCTATGGGACCATAATGACGGTATTTATACTCTCATATGCTGCAGGCCAGACTATTTTTGGAAAGATATTCGATTGGATAGGTACTAGGATGGGATTTGCTCTTTCTATTGGAGTTTGGTCGATTGCTACTGGACTTCATGCCATTGCACAAGGGATGTTGAGTTTCTCTTTGATCCGATCGCTATTGGGGATAGCTGAAGCAGGAAACTGGCCCGGTGCTGCAAAGGCCAATGCTGAGTGGTTTCCTACGAAGGAGAGAGCATTTGCACAAGGACTTTTTAATTCTGGTGCTGCTATCGGGGGGATAGTAGCGTATCCAATTATAGGTATACTTTCAGCTTATATGGGTTGGCAGTCTATATTTATCTCAGTCAGTGTGCTCGGCTTTATCTGGTTGATACCATGGTTCTATATAGTTAAGGGTAATCCAGATAACCATCCATGGCTGACAGAAGAAGAAAAGAACTATATACTAAGTGGACAGCAGAATCAGGACTTAGACGATGATGGTTCCTTTGATGATGGTTATACTCCCAATACTGGGGAGCTTTTAGGGCATAAAGAGAGTTGGGGTGTTATTATCGCCTCAGCAGCACTTGATCCCATATGGTGGTTATTCATTGGTTATATACCATTATATCTCAATGAAGTCTACGGGATGGATGTTAAAGAAATAGCATTTTCGGCTTGGGTACCATATGTTGGAGCGATGTTAGGTGCTTGGTTTGGAGGTCTTCTGGCGCAAAATAGATTAAGCTCAGGATGGAATGTCGATAAGACCCGAAAGATGACTATCACATTAGGCTGTATAATTATGATCCCGTGCTTCTTTCTTTTAAGATCTCCGGGTACAGCTATTAATGCTGTTCTGATTATGGCTGTGTTATTATTTGGTTTTCAAACTGCCATTGGGAATGTTCAAACTATTCCTAGTGACTTATTTGGAGGTAAGGTGGTAGGTACGTTATCTGGATTTGCTGGCACAGCTGCTAAGCTCGCTGGAGCGGCATTGACTTATATCATTCCAGCGATTACTATGGGAGGCAATTATATCCCGGCGTTTTTGACAGGAGGTGCTCTAGCCTTTATTGCACTGGCCAGTATTTGGTTTTTGTGCCCAAGGATAGAAGCCTTAAAGCCAAGAATTTAAATGCGAGCTTATACACAGGACAAAGAAAAAGTCGTATATGTTTGCGGATTCTATTGATAAATAATTTATAAGACTAAGAGAAATATTTAATAAGATGAGTGATAAAAGAATAGCTATCGTCACAGGTGCCACGAGTGGTATAGGTTTCGCTGTAGCAAAGAGATTAGGCAAGGACGGATTTGCTGTGATGATCAATGGTATCGATCATGAACGAGGAGCTAAAAGAGTTGAAGAACTTGAAGCAGAAGGTATAACGGCTGAATACTATGGATTTGATGTAACTAAAGAGGATGCTGTTACTGAGAATATCAAGAAAATTGGTGACAAGTATGGAAGAATTGATGCACTTGTAAATAATGCGGGTGGATTAGGCGGAAGATCGAGATTTGAAGAAATGACAACTGAGTTCTACAGATTTGTCATGGCATTGAATTTGGATTCTGTATTCTTCGCATCACGCGCGGCGATACCTTATTTAAAGAAAGGAGATAATCCGACAATCATCAACTACACTTCAAATGCAGGATGGAATGCAGGAGGCCCGGGAGCTGGCATCTATGGGACATCGAAGGCTGCCGTGCATACGATAACAAGAGCACTTGCTAAAGACCTTGCGGAATATGGCATCAGAGTGAATGCCGTATCGCCTGGTACGATAGATACAGATTTTCACAAGCAGATTAAATCTACAAAGCCTGAAGTTTTTGCTTCGTGGGCTAACAATATCATGCTCAAAAGATTAGGTCAACCTGATGATGTAGCTGGTGTAGTTTCATTTTTGGCTAGTAAGGATGCAGGATTTTTAACAGCTGAGACTATCCAAGTTGGTGGTGGTCAAGCACTGGGAATATAAATTTTAGGAAAGAACATTTATAGGTACGATGAGTAAATTCAAAGGAAAAGTTGCAGTAGTCACAGGTGGAGCTAGAGATATAGGAAGATCTATATCAGTAGAACTCGCCAGAGAGGGAGCTAAAGTAGTAGTAAACTATTATAACTCTGAGGCAGGTGCTCAAGAAACACTGGATATCATTAAGTCATTTGGCGGAGAAGCCATCGCTGTAAAAGCTGATGCTTCTAAACTTGATGACATTAGGATGCTTAAAGAAAAAACAGTAGAAGCTTTTGGTGAGAAGGTAGACATCCTTGTCAATAATGCAGGAGGACTTTTTGCACGTAAGACTTTGCAAGAACTAGATGAGTCTTTCTATAATTTAGTGATGGACGTAAATTTTAAAGCCACAGTCTTTATAATGCAGGCTTTTGTTCCATTGATGGGAGAAGGAGGCTCAGTGATTAACCTTTCTTCCCTTGCCGCTAGAGACGGCGGTGGTGGTGGTTCTTCGCTTTATGCTTCGTCCAAAGGTGCAGTTACGACATTTACAAGATCGATGGCTAAAGAACTCGGACCCAAAGGTATCAGAGTAAACGCTCTTTGTCCAGGCTTGATTGGCACAAAGTTTCATGATGATTTCACTTCAGATGAAATTAGAAAGACAGTGGCTGGCAAAACACCTGTTAGAAGAGAAGGTAAAGCTGATGAAGTGGCTGACTTAGTTGTGTATCTGGCCTCAGACAAAAGTTCTTTTGTCTCTGGTGCTAACTTCGATATCAATGGAGGATTAGCATTCTCATAGCTCTCATCAATAATTTATACGAAAAGAAATCATGAAAAAGGTAGTATGTTTTGGAGAGATCATGCTTCGGCTGACTCCTCCAGGTATGAGAAGATTTTCACAAGCAAGTAGCTTTGATGTTATATATGGAGGTGGAGAGAGCAATGTAGCCGTCTCACTTGCTAACTATGGACTTCCTGTAGATTTTGTTACTCGACTGCCCGAAAATGATATAGG
>CAYYBR010000312.1:0-4503 GCA_964470035.1 uncultured Saprospiraceae bacterium | reverse complement strand
TATCTAAGATCTGTAGGTCTCGACACCTTAAAGCAGCAAGAGTTATTTCTGCGTACCACTGGTGCAGATAGACAGAGAGGTGATGAACAAGGATTCAGAACGCATCTAGACTTTTTCCAAGGATTTGAAACTACGATCGTCGGATGGGATATCCATATCGATGCTGCTAATCAACACTATGAACCCGGCAAGTTCACTACTCTGGCAGGATACGAATGGTCGCTAGGAGGTGCATCAAGCCATATGCACAGGAATGTATTTTTTGGTGATATGAATGTGCCGGCATATCCTGTAAGTTCGCTAGAAGCAAGCAATGAATATGAGCTATGGAAATCTCTTGAAAAGATGAAGAAAGAAGGAGCGGATGTGATAGCAGTACCTCACAATTCTAATCTGAGTCAGGGAGGAACTTTCACCAGCCATCAACCCGATGGCACCTCATACGATGCTGACTATGCTAAGCTACGGGCAGAATATGAACCTCTCGTAGAGATACACCAAGCCAAAGGAAATAGTGAGGTGACCGCAGCTTTTTGGCCCAATGACGAATATGCCAACTTTGAAAACTACGGTCTACCACCTGACACCATCACTAACTATGTAAGACATGCCCTTAAGATGGGTATCCAGCATCAGAAGGAGCTAGGAGTCAATCCATTTAAGTATGGCCTTATCGGTAGTACTGATACACACAATGGCACACCAGGTAATACAGAAGAAGACGACGAGTTTATAGGTAATCATGCGCTACTCGACTTTTTTCATAAACAAAGATTAGGGAGGGACTTCCCTGGGTATGACACAAGAGTGCATCGCATCTTCAATCCTGGCGGTCTGACAGGTGTTTGGGCCCGAGCTAATACACGACCAGAGATATTTTCTGCGCTGAAAAGGAAGGAGACATTTGCGACAAGCGGGACTAGGATCAAGGTGAGACTATTTGGAGGAGAATCATTTGCGAAAGCGTATAAAGGTTATGAATCTTTAGTAAAAGAGGGATATGATAACGGAGTCGCCATGGGAGCAGATCTCCCTACTGACATAGAGTCTCCTGAGCTGCTGATATGGGCAGTGAAAGACCCGATAGGCGCCCCACTCCATCTCATACAGGTGATCAAAGGATGGATCGAAGATGATGAAATGAAGGAACAGATCTATGATGTAAAAACGACCGATGACAGTGGCGCTGTCGAATTATGGTTGACCTGGGAAGATCCTTTGTTTGACCCAAGTCAAGAGGCCTTTTACTATGTTCGGGTTATAGAGAAATCCACACCACGATGGTCACATCATGATGAACAACGATATGATGTGTCCTATCCCGATGATCTACCCGACTATATCCAAGAACGTGCATGGTCATCGCCAATATGGTATACCCCACAATAACAAGAAAGTACCGCGTTTACTCCTATATTGAGGGTAAGACGTAGACGTATGAAAAATCTTACCCAACTCAACCTTTGGGTCGTGCTTGCTTGTGTGATCGGATTAGTAGCCTGTGATGAATCTGCGTCTTCCACAAATAATACGGCGAGCAATAGTGCTACCGAAAGAACATCGGGATATAGCGATACTAAAAACGCCTACTTCGGCGATCTACATATCCATACTAGTTGGTCATTCGATGCATTTATCTATAATGTGCGCACTAGTCCTGACGATGCCTATAATTATGGCAAAGGTCAAGCTATAGATCATGTAAGTGGAAATCCTATACAGTTAGGTAGACCTTTGGATTTTATGGCAGTGACAGATCATGCCGAGTATATGGGTATCATGATGCAGATGCTTAATCCAGAGAGTCCTATATCAAAACTCGACGTAGCAAGGCGCGTGACTAATCCGCAAAGAGATACAAGCAGGGCGGCATTCGGAGAGATTGGCTTGTCCATCTCTAGAAATGAACCATTTCAAGAACTACTTCAAAAAGATGTCATGAAGAATGTCTGGCAAGAAATCATAGATGCTGCTGACCGTCATTATGAGCCTGGCAAGTTCACCACTTTTGCAGGCTATGAGTGGACATCTTCACCAGGAGCAAGAGACGCCAACCCTCCCTTCGCACGCAATATGCATCGCAATGTTATATATCGTAGCACGGAGCAAGTAAGTGAGATTCCGTTCTCATCATTTGACAGTCAAGATCCCGAAGACTTATGGAAGTGGATGGATAATGAAAGAACAAAAGGGATCGATCTCTTTGCTATACCTCACAATCAAAATATGAGCGATGGCCTCATGTATGACTTAAAGGGCATGACATCAGGCAAAGCCTTGGATAAGATATATGCATCTAGTAGACTTCGCAATGAGCCTATCCACGAGGTCAGTCAAATCAAAGGAACATCGATGACTCACCCACAACTTTCGCCCAATGATGAATTTGCGGATTTTGAGATCTATCCATTTACATTCGTTGCCTCTGGACTACCTCCTGCTTCACAAGCTGATGGATCATATGTAAGGCAAGCACTTAAGCGCGGTGTAGCCATGCAAGACGAGCTGGGAGCCAATCCTTTCAAATTTGGATTTATAGGAAGCTCAGACGGACACAATAGCGCTGGTCCTGTAGAAGAAGATAACTACTTCGGCAAACTGGGAAATATCGATATGCTCCCAGAGTTTAGAATCGCCGAAGAAAATCTAGTGTTGAATCGTGTGAAAATGAGTGCAGGTGGGCTCGCTGGAGTGTGGGCGCATGAAAACACTAGAGAAGGCATATTTGATGCTCTTCAATATCGTGAGACTTTTGCCACTTCAGGAACGCGCATCCAAGTTAGGTTCTTTGGAGGCTGGGATCTAGATCAAGATATGCTCTCATCATCAGATTGGGTCTCACAGGCATATGAGCTTGCAGTGCCGATGGGCATGGATCTTAAGAAAGGAGATGGGTCTCCTTCTTTTGTTATATGGGCTGTGAAAGATCCAGAAGGAGCCAACTTGGATCGCGTGCAGGTTATCAAACTTTGGAAAAATGATAAAGGCAATCCTCAAGAAAGCATCTTTGACATTGCCTGGTCTGGTGATAGGAAATTAGAAAATGGGAAATTACCTCCAGTAGGCAACACTGTAGATATCGCCTCAGCAACTTATGAAAATAACATCGGTTCTGTAGAACTGTCTGCTGTATGGACAGACCCTACTTTTGATGCTTCTCAAGACGCCGCATACTATGTACGTGTACTCGAGATACCAACTCCACGATGGAGTACTCATGATGCTCATACTTTAGATATCGACCCGCCTAGCGAACCACCTAAAGCCATACAAGAAAGGGCTTGGTCGTCACCTATCTGGTATAACTCCAAGTAAGATATGCGTAGCATCATCAAGGAACCATTCTTTCATTTTATAGTGCTCGGGGGACTTATCTTTATTTTATACGGCTGGCTAAATAAAGATACTCAACATCCAGACGGTTATGATATAACTATCACCCCAGATCAGCAAGTTAGAATGGCCGTACAGTATCAAAAGAACTTTGGTGAACTACCAGACTCTACCATCATGCAAAATCTAATCGCAGAAGAAATTAAAAATGAAATCTTCTATCGAGAAGCTCTTAGATTAGGACTTGATGCAGATGATGAGATTATAAGAAGAAGACTAAAACAAAAGTATGAGTTTATACAGATGGACAACCTTAGTGACAAAGCTCCATCTGAGACAGCACTAAAAACCTACTTTGAAAAAAACCAACAATCATATAGGACACCTCTTCGCTATAGTTTTGAGCACCACTACTTCAGTCCAGATAAGAGAAAGAGTCCCAAAAATGATGCGCATATATTTATCGACCAAGGTGGCAGTGCCGATCCCTTTCATATACCGTCCCCACTCAGCAATCAAGATCTCAATGATATAAGAAATGCCTTTGGTTTTCAGTTTTCGGAGGAAATCCAATCACTTCTATCTAACAGTGAGCTTGCCATCCTCGAGTCAGGCTTTGGTATTCATGTTGTTAAAGTTCATTCCTTAAGTTCACCAGTGCAAAAATCTTATGAAGAGGTAAAATCACAGGTATATCAGGACTATGTGAATCAATCTAGAAAAATTCAAAATGACGGAGTATACAAAAACTTGCTCAGCAAGTACGATATCAAAGTGACGGAGTTATAGTATTTTCAAACATGCTTACCGGGATCCCAATGAGCAGATAGATATTCTTTGGCAAATTGTAATGGTTTATCCTCCAACTTAGTAGCCATCGAGTCATTCCAACGATTAAGAAATCCAAATATCGAAACCGTACCAACGATTTCTACGATTTGCTTTTCAGAGAAGTATTTTTCTAAATCCGCATGATGCTCTTTAGTAACTTGATTAGGCACACTACCAGCGGCTTGTGCAAATCTCAATGCTGCTCTCTCCTCATCTGAAAACATATCAGACGTGTGAAACTCCCATACTTTCTGCAACTTCTCTATAGCAACACCATTTCTATGAGCTGTATGTGCAGTATGTGCTTGACAGTATCTACAGCCCGCAGCGTTACTAGTT
>CAYYBR010000311.1:0-4536 GCA_964470035.1 uncultured Saprospiraceae bacterium | reverse complement strand
AAGGTGGCTTTATGTTTATTCGCAATAATAAGATGTCGAGTAAGATGAGTCTCAAAGAGCGGATGATCACGGAGGTAGCACAGAGTGTCGAGGTAGCTTATGGTCTATGCGATCTTCTTGATAAGTATAGTGTCGAACTAGAAGTACATGCAGACATCAATACTGACCCTTCCTTCAAATCTAATACTGCTTTGAAAGAAGCTATGGGATATATCCTTGGTATGGGATTCGTCTTTAAAGCAAAGCCAGATGCATTTGCAAGTACTAGTTGCGCTGATAAAGTGGTATAAAAACTCCTTCTTTTTGACCTAAATTGAGTAATAAGAGTACAGTTTCCATGCTTTTTAATCGATCCTTATGATCTTCTATTAATTGATATGCACAACTTTTTTGTTTCTCAATGTTATACTATTAGGTGACGCCATTACTCTGGTGATAGCTGATCTGTTTTATAAAAAACAACGAATATGAAAAAGCTCATAATTCCTCTTCTGCTTGGCATGATACTTAGCCAGCCTTTATGTGGTCAAGATATGGATCACGACGAGTTATACGAAACTGTTTTGTCGGTGAGTCATAGTATCGATGGGGTGGGTGGTAGAGAACTAGATCATGTGAATTGGCGATTCGAGATCGACTCTGTTAGGTTTATCCTTACATCAAATATGGCATACGATAGGATGAAGATCGTTGCTCAAATAGCAGAGACATCAAAGCTAAAACCCTCAGAAATGAAGCGATGTATGCAGGCTAACTTTGAATCATCGCTGGATACACGATATGCTATATCAAACGGATATGTTTGGTCCGTCTTCTCTAACCCTCTTCGCGAGCTTTCGCGAAATCGAGTGTTAGATGCTATATCACAAGTATATTCTGGCGTAAAGACTTTTGGTACTCATTATGACGGCGCACTACTGAAGGTGACACCTAAAGAAGATGAAGAGGTGAGTGACAAGTAGTGTCGTTACTCTCAGAATATGCTCTTCATACTTGATCTCTGAGTCTTCTTAGCCTATCAGCGATATGTAGTAGCTTTTGCTTGATATCACTTGTATCGCGAGGTTGACTTTTTGTACCGGCCAGCTCCTTGCGTGCACCTTCTATAGTAAAACCTCTTTGCTTAACGAGTTCATAGATTTTTTTGATCTGTTCTATGTCCTTGGCAGTATATCTACGGACACCTCCACGATCCTTTCTTGGTTGAATCTCTTTGAACTCTCCTTCCCAGTAACGAAGAAGTGACTTAGCCACTTCAAACATCTTACTGACCTCTGCGATTGTGTAATACCTTTTAGTAAGGGAGGTGATCTCTACCATGCTGAAATATCTCTTTTACTAAAATAAGCCATTTATCTGGGCATCGATTTGCTCAAGAATCTGTGCAAAATCTTCGGGATTGTTTTTCAGATCCTTCTCATCAATATCGATGATGAGCTTTCTTCCTTCGTCATAGTTTTTGATCCAGTTTTCGTATCGCTCATTTAGGTTGCGTAGATAATCAAGGCTCATACTTCCTTCATACTCACGGCCTCTATTTTGTATATGTTTGACGAGAGTAGGGATGCTGGCTCTTAGATAGATCAATAGATCTGGTGGTCCTACTTGACTAAGCATCAACTTGAAGAGGGAGAAGTAGTTGTTAAAGTCTCGCTGCTCCATGAGACCCATCTCATATAGGTTGGGAGCGAAGATGTAGGCATCTTCATAGATGGTACGATCTTGGATGACCACCTTGTCTCCCTGTTTGATCTTTAGGATCTGATTATATCGACTGTTGAGAAAGTAGATCTGAAGATTGAACGACCATCTCTTCATATCGTGATAAAAATCATCCAGATAAGGATTGCCATCTGCTACCTCATATTGGACTTCCCATTTATAATGTTTGGAAAGTTTTTCGCAAAGCGTTGTTTTACCTGCACCAATATTTCCTGTAACAGCTATGTGCCGTAGGTCACTCAAGTTCGTACATTTACAGTATCCATGGGAGTCTGCTATGCATTGGGCGATAGCTAGAGCTCGTATGTCTAATCAAAGATGACTAAAATCGACGAAAACTTAATTTTAAAGCTGGAAAAGCTCGCTAGACTGAAGCTTACTGATGACGAGAGGGTGGAGATCAATCAAGATCTCAACAAAATCGTCGCCATGTTTGACAAGCTACAAGAAATAGATACTGAAGGGGTTGTACCTATCAGGCATATGACAGATCATGCTCATCGCCTGAGAGAGGATAAGATCCAAGGGCAGATATCTAATGAGGATGCATTGAGCAATGCTCCAGAAAGTATGGCAGGTCATATAGCGGTGCCAAAGTTTTTAAAGCCTCAATAATTGAGTAACGTTATTGAAGTATTTGCGTAAGCGTCACTAAGATTAATATCAAAGATCCATGGAACCAATCATCAAAATCGATAACCTCGCAAAGACCTATATCATGGGGTCTGAAGAGGTAAGGGCACTGAAGTCCATCACTTGTACAATAGCAAAAAATGAATATGTAGCGCTTATGGGTCCTTCTGGATCTGGGAAGTCTACTCTCATGAACCTCTTGGGCTGCCTTGATACCCCATCAACGGGTACATATGTCCTCAATGAGTCCGATGTAAGTGAACTCGGTGATAATGAACTAGCAGAGATACGTAATAAGGAGATCGGATTTGTTTTCCAGACATTTAACTTACTACCGAGACTGAGCGCCTTAGAGAATGTGGCACTGCCGTTGATCTATAATGGACTTGGTCGTCGCAAACGAGAAGACATGGCTGAGGAAGCTCTTACCAAGGTCAACCTCCAAGATCGGATGGATCATAAGCCCAATGAACTATCTGGAGGACAAAGACAACGGGTAGCGATCGCTCGCGCTATAGTGAATAATCCTGCGATCATACTAGCGGATGAGCCAACTGGAAATCTTGATACCAAGACGTCGATAGAGATCATGAGTATATTTGAGAAGATCCACGACCTAGGTAACACCATCATCCTTGTCACTCATGAGCCGGATATAGCTGAACACGCCAGCAGAATAATAAGACTTAGAGATGGACTCATCGAATCCGACCTGATCAATGAAAATGCTATCAGAGCAAGCGATCCTACTCACAAGTACAATCTATCATAGATGAAGATATATACCAAAAGAGGAGATAAAGGAGAGACCTCTCTCGTGAGTGGTAGAAAGATATCAAAGGCAGATTTACTCATAGAGTCTTATGGTACAGTAGATGAGCTCAATACTCATGTTGGTATGCTCATAGCCCAACTTGACGATGGGTCAGTGATCAGCAGTCTATCATCGATCCAGCATACACTTTTTGATATTGGATCTGTCCTGGCCAAGGATGGTATATCAACACCCGACTATCCTGAAGTCAAGATGTCAGATGTAGACGATCTGGAAAAAGAAATAGACCGTATGGATGAATCTCTAGAACCTCTCAGACAGTTTATCCTACCTGGGGGTAGTAAAGCGATAGCCCAAGCACATATCTGCAGGACAGTATGTCGACGCGCTGAAAGAAGGGTGGTAAGTGTGGCGGATGAAGATTATACTCAGGAGATCATGTATCTCAATCGACTGTCAGACTACTTTTTTGTCCTATCTAGATATCTACATAAACTACAAAATGTCCCCGAGTATCCATGGCTTTCGGATCGAGAAGCTCGCAAGAATAGCTAATCAGCTGTTAAATCATACTTAAAAAGTCTCTTAACAGAATTCTTACCACGTAAAGGTGTTATACCTTTGTACTTTATAATAGTCTTATGAAAAGATCTTTACTTGCTACCACTGCGTTACTTTTTTCGTTGACGACGATCTTTAGCCAGACCAATCTGGAGATAGATATAAAGAACTACGAATCTGATAGTCTAATTTTCGGATACTATCTGGCCGATAAGTTGCTCGTTAAAGATACCCTACTTCGCGATGTTGAGACAGGGAAGTTTTCATACGCACAAGATAGTCTGCTAGAACAAGGTGTTTATCTGATTGTATCGATGCCAGAAGGTCTTTTTTATCAGGTATTGGTCGGTGGTGCTGATCAGCAGGAGTTTCAGATTCAGATAGATACTACTACGGAACAAGAAATTTTCTTCAGTGAGGGATCAAAAGAAAATGAGCTTTTCTATAGTTATCTCAACTTTGTGAATGCCTCCAGAGCCAAATTAGAAGAAATCGATAAAGTCATCGATGATACGGATACAGTGATGGTTACTATCAGAGAGCAACTGATCCAAGATCAGCAAGCGCTGAGTTACAATGTAGAAGTGCAGCAAAAGAAACTTGTGGAAGAACATCCCAATACGATTACTGCTCTTCTTGTTGGGGCTAACTTGCCATTTAACTTCCCAGAGTTCACAGGTACAGATGAAGAAATTCAAACACAGCGGTATTTGCATTATCGCGAGCACTACTTTGATAACATAAATCTCGATCATCCTGCACTACTTAGGACGCCAGTCATAGATCAGAGAGTCAACTATTATATGGACAACCTAACACAGCTTGAACCTGATAGTATCATAGTT
>CAYYBR010000310.1:0-4565 GCA_964470035.1 uncultured Saprospiraceae bacterium | reverse complement strand
TCAGACTACTACCTAACTCACCTGCCATCAATGCTGGGATTAATGATAGCATACCGGATGGGATCACCACAGACCTGGATGGACTGGATAGGATCAATTGCGATATAGTTGATATGGGTGCTTATGAGTTTCAGAGACCATTGGAGCTTGTATGTGTCGATCCTATAACCGTCAATACAGACATGGGCACCTGTACGATCCTTAAAACAAATCCGATCTTCACTCCTCCCAGTGCTAACTGCGGTATTACATCTGTTGTTAACGATATGCCAGATGAGCTACCGGTAGGACTCAACACAGTCACTTGGACCATTACAGATACAGATGGAAGACAAGCATCATGCACGCAAGAAGTTACAGTAGTCGATAATCAAGCACCGACTATATCATCATGTCCTGAAGATGTCATGGTCAATACTGATAATGGATCTTGTACAGCAAGTGGTTTATCTCTTGGTATGCCTAGCACCTCTGATAACTGCATGGTTGAGTCTATTACAAATAATGCACCTCAAGACGGCATTTATAATATTGGAGAGACGATGGTTAGATGGATCATCACAGATGCTGCTGGCCTAAAGGACACTTGTTTTCAAAAAGTAACTGTAGTCGATAATCAAGCTCCGACTATCACGTGCGCTCCAGATACAACGATTACAACTGCAACTAATGTAGTTTTGGATAGTCCAACTATTAGTGATAATTGTACAAGTGAGTTAACATTAGAAAATAATGCCCCAACAGTTTTTGTAGCTCCCATAACAACGGTGACTTGGACTGTGACTGATGTCGCTGGTAATATGAACACCTGCGATCAGCTTGTCACTTTAGACACCACAGATCCATGTGAAGAGGATATTACAATTGATCAATCACCAGGAGGTAGGATTATGTATTCGACTGATATGAACATTTTTCTAAATCTGCAGGCGACACAGATTGATACACTATTATTATCTCATGGGGTTAGCACACAAGCTACTCCAGGATTTCAAATAGACAAAGGAGGTATTTTAGAAATTAGGGATGATGGTTGTAGCGAGTGATATTATATATTTAGCCTCCTACTCTATTGCAAAAGTACTGGAGGTGTTGAGCCCAAACCTTAACCATATTTGAGTGGTTTTTGAAAGTCACTGCTCATCACTCATAAAAAAACAATTCATCCACAAACAACCATCCTCTTTCACCTTTACCATTGTGCCAGTCAGGTATCTGAGGGAGATTGTTAGCAACGAGCTTATAATAGCGATGTGCTTGTTGATCTAAAGCAAAATGTAAAGTAAACTTGACACAGATCGTCATGTAAAGTATATTTGACATAACGTAAAATTTACATTACCTATGAAAAATACCAACAGAGCTGCTCAATATGCCAAAGAACATGCCGCTATAGAGCGTTTTCTTGACTACAGATTAGCTAGTCGATGGAAGATGGTCGGCATATTCTGTGCAGTAGCTATCTTCATCTTCCTCATCGCCTACAAGTTCTATGGAAGTAATGAATTGATCATAAAGGACGTTTGCCGAACGCTAATTTTATTCTTTCTACTATTAGCTTCCTTCAGCAGAGATGTCATCGAAGACGAGTATGTCAAACATAGAAGATCACAATCCTATGTTATCGCATTCATTGCTACTTTAGGTTATGCCATCCTGATACCACTCATAGCCTATGTCTTAGATATCTTGATATGTAGGATCACGGGTGACGGTACACCTTCATTTCATGAAGTCTCTGCTTTCGAAGTGATGTTTATGTTGGTGGCCTTCCAACTCTTGTTTTTTGAAGTACTAAAGCGCTTTGGCTGTGCTGAATAATCTAAAGGTTGAACGAGCCATCCTCGACCTCACCCAAGATCAGCTCGCACAAAAGATAGGTGTGTCACGACAGACCATTAACTCCATAGAAAAGAACAGGTATGTCCCCTCTACGGTCTTAGCTTTAAAACTGTCTGCCATCTTTGATAAACCTGTAAACGAGTTTTTCACCCTAGATGATGAGGATTGAAAGTTAATGGATGGCAGTCAGCTAAAACATCGCGAAGGACCAATCCATGATAGACATTCTTCGTAATTTATACGCTGGATGCTAAAGAAGAAGTCATGAAAGAAACTTCTGAACACAATGCACGCGTAGCAAAGTTGGTATTTGCTGATATCTATCCGCTCTATGTGAATAAGATAGAGAAGAAAGGGAGAACAAAGGAAGAGTTGAACCAAGTCATCGAGTGGTTCACTGGTTATGATCTTGATAAGCTCAATGAGCTCATCGAAAGCAAGGCCACTTACAAGGAGTTTTTTGATCAGGCCACCATACATCCTAATGAACATATGATCAACGGTGTGGTCTGCGGTTACAGAATCGAAGAGCTTCAAAATGTGACGACGCGTAATTCTCGCAAAATGGAGAAACTGATAGAAGAGCTAGCGCGAGGTCGCAAGATGGAGAAGATCTTACGACAAGAAAATCCCGTCAGCAAATGATGGCTCAACTCAAGGCTGACTACCTCTTTCTCTTACTTGCCTTCTGCTCGATCCAATGTATTGGATGCAAACAAGCGACCACTGAGTCGAAACCTCCCAATGTCATTTTTATCTCTATTGATGACTTACGCCCAGCACTAGGTGTCTATGATGACCCTATAGCTATCACTCCACATATAGATCAAATTGCCTCAGAAGGAACTACGTTCAGACAAGCCTTCTGTCAGTCAGCGGTTTGTGCCCCTTCAAGAGCCAGCTTAATGACCGGGGTCCGTCCTGACTCTACGCGAGTATGGCACTTGGGTGATAAGTTCAGAGAGATCAACAATGATGCAGTCACTATGCCTCAATACTTTTCAGAGCACGGGTATCATACGATCAATCTGGGAAAGATCTTTCACAACTACATGCCGGACTCTATATCGTGGGACGAACCTGATCTGCGTCCAAGTAAGTACTTGAAAGAAGATTGGCTCGGGAGAGATGGAGAGACCTTCTACATCGATCCTGCCGTCCATAAATCTCAGGTCCGAAAGAGAGACTCACTCCTGAAGCTACGACCAGTACGATATGCAGATGGCTGGAACACTGGCCCAGCCTGGGAAGCTGCTGATGTACACGACTCGATGTACTACGATGGTACACAGAATGAGCTCGCTAAAAAGGCATTGACTAGATTAGCAAAAGGTGATAAGCCCTTCTACATGGGACTGGGTTTTTTTCGCCCCCACCTTCCATTTACCGCTCCTAAGAAATATTGGGATCTCTATGACCCTAATCAAATACCAATGGCCACTAATCCTAACATACCCGAAGGAGCTCCCCTACTCACTATGAACTCTATGTATGAGCTTAGACACTACGATGGCTTTGGTCATATAGGACATCCTACTTCGGACTATCGCATGTCAGAAGATACTATTCGCATCCTGAGACACGGCTATTATGCTAGCATCAGCTATGTCGACAAATTGGTCGGCGACCTGATCACACACCTCAAAGATCTGGACATTTATCACAACTCCATCATCGTCATTTGGGGTGATCACGGCTGGAAGCTAGGCGATCACAACAGTTGGGGCAAGATGACGAACTATAACATCGATCTCCAGGTGCCCGTCATCATCAGAGCTCCCAAGCAAAGAAATCGAGGAGCACATACTTATGCATTGACCGAACTTGTAGACCTCTTTCCTACTATCTGTGAGTTAGCAGGTATCGAGATACCGACCTACATGCAGGGCCTAAGCATGGCACCACTAATGGACAAGCCCGATCGAGACTGGAAGACTGCTGCCTTCAGTCAGTTCCACAGACGTCCCAAAGTATCCGCTGATGGACAACGATATATGGGATACTCTATTAACACAAAGACTCATCATTATATAGAGTGGTACGACTGGGATCATGAAGAAGGACTCCGAGGAAACCTAAGGGAGACCGAGCTTTATGATCGCATCCATGATCCCCATGAAACTGTGAATATTAGCTTTGATGAAAATCACATACCGGTTATGAATGAGTTGTCACAGAAACTTGCTAGAGGATGGCAAGGAGCACTTCCTCAATAAAAGAGAATTAATACTTCATTGAAGTATTCTGCGCACTGATGTGATATCGCATGAGGAGGCACTTCGGTGGAAGCAGACGCCCACATGCACTACGATTGAAGGCTCAGACGATCTTATATAATCTTGGCGAGCTACTTAAAGACAACAGTTCTTCTCATAGAACAGCTCAAAAACATTTTACGATAAGTCTTTTATATGGATTTTTCATAAAAAAAACATCCAAACTGTCGCTATGCGGCAGAGCTCAAAATATAATTCTACAAATACTTGAACATAAAAGATATATGAGTAGTTTTAATTCCTTTATATCGGGTCTAACACCGAATTCGTATGCCAAAACTGAGAAGCTGTATTAGCAAAACCAATCTGTGCACTGGTCATAAAAAGAAGATCAACACTCAAGGTAAATCTTGGCTTTCAGTACTTCTCATCATCATCCTTCCTACTTGCCCACTTTTCGTGATGGCCTCTTCATGTGCGATGTCCATGTGTAGTGGCAATCAGATT
>CAYYBR010000309.1:0-4568 GCA_964470035.1 uncultured Saprospiraceae bacterium | reverse complement strand
TGTATGATCTGAGTAAAGATTAGAACCGCTGCTGGCAGCTATCCTATCAAGATCATCTGAGTATGTGATGACAACATCTATATCTTTCTTACTCCATCGACTAAACCAGCTTCTTTTATTCTTCACTGAGACTACAAGTACATCATTTTTGATTTGTGTTTTGATGCGTTCGAGCTCGATACCTTTGACGGTTATCTGGATCTCGTTGGTATTACCTTTTATCAACTTGGCATCGACGCCACTTGAGACTGAGATACCTGAGAAGGAGTCGAGGTTTCGAGTTTCTCTATCTGTGGCCTGTGCAGTGATGAAGGCAAGGGAAAACAGTCCGATCTGTAAAAAGGTCAATAATTGTTTCATAGCGTGTTTGGTTAATAGTCGTTAGGATAATTTGAACTCTGTTTTTAAAGACCCTTTCAATGTATGAGAAGTTGCACGGAGAGCATTAATTTTTCGACGAAACGGCAGATTTTATAGGTTGGGATAATCGAATTCATAATGTTAGCCTCTTATCGAGCATCTTGTTTTCTTTGTCATATGACATTTGCAGATCAAGTAATCCAGTATCATAAGGACTTACAACCCAATTGGCGGCTCCCAAAGGACATCGGTCTTATATATCCATTTAGAGAAGACGAGACTTGGGCAGTCTTTGAAGCTTTTTATCACAAGTACTTTGGTGATGAAAAGCAACGGACTGTGCTCTTTGGTATTAACCCTGGACGATTTGGTGCAGGTGTAACGGGGATTCCATTTACTGATCCGAAGATTCTGGAGGAGGACTTGAAAATCAAGAATACTTGGCAAAAGCGCAATGAGTTATCGTCCGTCTTTGTCTATGAGATGATCAAGGCTCTTGGTGGCCCTAAGCGATTTTATAAGAAGTTCTACATCACGTCTGTGTGTCCATTAGGATTTATCTCACAAGGAAAGAATGTCAACTACTATGACGATAAGACCCTTCAAAACAAAGTCGAGAAAAAGATCATCGCTTGGATAAGATCTCAACTTGAGATGCCAGTGAACACGCAAGTCGCTTTCTCTATGGGCCAAGGAAAAAACTACAAGTATCTCGCTAAGCTAAATGAGAAGCACGAGTTCTTTGATGCGATCCTACCGCTTCCTCATCCTCGGTGGGTCATGCAGTATAGACTGAAGTCTAAGGAGATATATATCGATGAGTATGTGACGAAGTTGACTGAGGCTGATGCGACTGCTCGGAGGTAGTGTAAGGGTTTTTCATAGAGGTGTTGGAAGCTGCAAATTTCCAACAACGATGGTCATCCTGATCTTTATATAGTCGTCTCATCAAACCAATCATCTATTCATCTCCAGAGACCCTAGGATCTGTCAACTTTTGTATCAATTTTGTATGTCCCTGGATAAGTTCTTTCATCTCACTGATCTGATCTTTCATCTCACTGATCAAGTCCTGTTGTTCTTTTACAGCCTGTATGGCAAGGACTCCAAGAGCATCATAATTTACCATTTTAAAACCGTCTTCATTAGTATGTACAGCTTGTGGGAAGAGCAGCTCTAAGTCTTGAGCAATCACTCCAAGAGAAGGTGTTTTCTCCTCATTTTTATCTTTTATCCAATGATACTGAGTAGGTTGTATGGCAGTGATCAAAGGAAGCATATGATCCATGTATTCTATGTTTTTTTTGAGCCTCCTATCGGAGTTCATTAGGTATGCTCCATCACTTCTTCTGATTTCTACAGTGTGATCGGTGTTATTGTCTTCGTCAAATGCTCTAAATCTTAAGTTATCACCACTACCGGTGTGTCTGATCTCCCATGCTATGTCAGAGTTGTGGCCTATGAGCCTGAGGCCTTCATTATCTCCATTTGTGCGTTGCTTTATAGATAGTTGTCCTCTACTTGCATCTGTACCTACACCTACACTTCCGTCTTTGCGCACAACCATGGCATTGGATCGATTGGTACCATTATTCCCATTTCCAACTATGAATATTGGACTAGTCGAGCTTATGTTAGTTGTAGCTGCAACAATAGTGTCATTATATAAACCTACAACTGTGCATGAATTGCCTGTGGCTATAGTATTATCACCTAAAGCTGTTGCTCCAAAGTTGCCGCTTGCTGTAGTCGAACTACCTAGAGCTGTTGCTCCATTGTTGCCGCTTGCTGTGGTGTCGTCGCCTAAAGCTGTTGCTCCATTGTTGCCACTTGCTGTGGTGCCGTTGCCTAAAGCTGTTACTCCATTGTTGCCACTTGCTATGCTTCTAATTCCTAAAGCTGTTGCTCCTGAGTTTCCACTTGCTATGGTAAATCTCCCTGAAGCTGTTGCTCCATTGTCGCCACTTGCTGTGGTGTCGTCGCCTAAAGCGGTCGCTCCATCGTCACCACTTGCTGTGGTTAGTCTGCCTAAAGCTGTTGCTCCATTGTTGCCACTTGCCGTGGTGCCAATCCCTAAAGCTGTTGCTCCTATGTCGCCGTTTGCCACGGTATGACTCCCTAAAGCTGTTGCTCCTGAGTTTCCACTTGCTTCGGTTTGTTGACCTAAAGCTGTTGCTCCTATGTCGCCGCTTGCTGTAGTCGAACTACCTAGAGCTGTTGCTCCATTGTTGCCACTTGCTATGGTGCTAACTCCGAAAGCTGTAGCTCCTGAGTTTCCACTTGCTTCGGTTTGTTGACCAAAAGCTGTTGCTCCAAAGTTGCCGCTTGCTGTGGTGAAAATCCCTAGAGCTGTAGCTCCATTGTTACCGATTGCTATGGTGTTTTGCCCGAAAGCTGTTGCTCCATCGTCGCCACTTGCTCTTGAATTAAACCCCCATGCTATAGAATACAATCCTATAGAATCAGGTGACCAGTTTAATGAATTAGCTAAAAACCCACCTCTTAATGCTCCTTTTCCATTGTCATAAAACATAAATGTATCCGTTACCATTTCTTCAGATGATGGTAAGTTATCTCTACCCAAAAGAAAATAATTAGGCTCCACACTAGCTTGACCAGAAAGTAGTATAGCTTGTAAGATGAGTAATGAAGTGATTAAGCTTTTCATAGTGATTTCATTTATACTGTAAAGTTGAGGCGAGAAATTAAGAGATGACCTGTACCCAGGTACAGGTTTTGGGGGGTATTACATCGAAGGGAGGGGATAGGTGAGAATAGATCACAACCTATGGGGCAACTGTTTTTTATACATTTGAAAAATCAACAGTTTTGATGTCGGAACTATTCCACCCTTTTTTAGAGTATCATTCGACTAGGATTATCTGATATTTGAGACTTAGGACACTTACGTAAGTGGAGAAAATATCAACCTATCACTCAATCGATCTCCCATCACAAGTGTCCGAGGTAAAAAAATCAACACATCAACTAATTCTTGCTATCTATCATCAGAAGCCATAGCATCCGTCAATTTCTTTATCAGTCTAGTGTTTTCATTGATCAGTACTTTCATCGTACTGATCTGGTCTTTCATTTCACTGATTTGCGCATCCTTATCACTGATCTGATCTTTCATCTCACTGATCAAGTCCTGTTGTTCTTTTACAGCCTGTATGGCAAGAACTCCAAGAGCATCATAATTGACCATTTTAAAGCCGTCTTCATTAGTATGTACAGCTTGTGGGAAGAGCAGTTCTAAGTCTTGAGCAATCACTCCAAGAGAAGGTGTTTTCTCCTCGGTTTTATCTTTTATCCAATGATACTGAGTAGGTTGTATGGCCGTGATCAAAGGAAGCATATGATCTATGTATTCTATGTTTTTCTTGAGCCTCCTATCTGAGTTCATTAGGTATGCCCCATCACTTCTTCTGATTTCTACAGTGTGATCGATATTATTGTCTTCGTCAAATGCTCTAAACCTTAAGTTATCACCACTACCAGTGTGTCTGATCTCCCATGCTATGTCAGAGTTGTGGTCTATTAGCCTGAGCCCTTCATTATCTCCGTTAGTTCGTTGTTTTATAGATAGTTGTCCTCTACTTGCATCTGTACCTAGACCCACACTTCCGTCTTTGCGCACAACCATGGCGTTGGATTCATTACCATTACCAAAATCCCCATTGCCAATTATAAATATTGGACTAGTCGGGCTTATGTTAGTTCCAGCTGCAACAATAGTGTCATTAAATAAGCCTACGACTGTACAAGAATTGCCTGTGGCTATGGTACGATTTCCTAAAGCTGTTGCTCCCTGGTCGCCACTTGCTGTGGTCTCATTCCCTAAAGCTGTTGCTCCAAAATCGCCACTTGCTGTGGTGGAAACCCCAAAAGCTGTTGCTCCCAGGAAGCCACTTGCTGTGGTACCATGGCCTAAAGCTGTTGCTCCCTGGCTGCCACTTGCTGTAGTGCCATTACCAAAAGCTGTTGCTCCCTGGCTGCCACTTGCTGTAGTGCCATTACCTAAAGCTGTTGCTCCCTCGTCGCCACTTGCTTCAGTGGAATTTCCTAAAGCTGTTGCTCCAAAATCCCCATTTGCTGTGGTGAAATTCCCTAAAGCTGTTGCTCCCTCGCCGCCACTTGCTATGGTTCGACGCCCTAAAGCTGTTGCTCCAAAATCGCCACTTGCTGTGCTACGAGTCCCTAAAGCT
>CAYYBR010000308.1:0-4571 GCA_964470035.1 uncultured Saprospiraceae bacterium | reverse complement strand
ACTTTCTTCGCTCCAGAATTATCAGCTACATCTAACCTTGACTCCTGTTGAATCATGACTTTATATTATTTAGCTCTTTGAATTACTTCTACTAATGACCATCTCTTCCGTCTGCTCAAAGGTCTAGACTCGATGATTCTTACTAAATCACCTTCATTACAGTCATTCGATTCATCATGTGCTAAGAACTTCTTAGACTTTCTTACGAACTTTCCATAAATCGGGTGCTTCAGACGACGCTCTACCTTAACGGATATAGTTTTATCCATCTTATTACTCGTCACTACACCGACTATCTGTCTCTTATTACTATCCATAGTCTATTTATTTCTGCGTCTGCGTGCTCTAATTTTTGTTCTAGTGCTTGAGTCTACCCCTTCTAGTTCTCTTCTCCTTATCTCAGTGGCTAATCTGGCCACATCTCTTCTTGCTTCTCTAAGAGTTAGAGGGTTTTCCAAACCGCGGATCGCATGGTCGATCTTCATCTTGTGATAACTTGCAGCAGTTAGATCATACTCACTCTTGAGCTGTTCTGCCGTCATGTCTATAAGTTCTGTATATTTCTTCGTAGCCATAGTCTATTAATCTACGTAGTCTATTCTAGTTATTGTTTTCGTCATCACAGGTAGCTTCTGAGCAGCAAGTCTAAGTGCCTCTTCAGCCACGTCACGTGGTACTCCATCCATCTCAAACAAGATCTTACCAGGTTTGATCTGTGCCACGTAGTGATCAAGAGCTCCCTTACCTTTACCCATCCTTACCTCTTGCGGCTTGGCTGTGATCGGCTTATCTGGAAAAACTCTGATCCATACCTTTCCTTCCCTCTTCATATATCTAGTCATAGCAATACGCGCTGACTCTATCTGTCGACTTGTCAACCTTCCTGCTGTAACTGCTTTGAGAGCAAATGATCCAAAAGAAACTGTACTACCGCGATACGCTAGACCTCGGTTACGTCCCTTCTGCTGTTTTCTATATTTTGTTCGTTTTGGCTGTAACATGTTACCGCTCTTATATGATTATCTATTTCTCCTATCTCCACCTCGGCCTCTACCCTGGCCTCTACCTTGACCACGACCTCTACCTCTTCCTCCTTTTCCTCTCTTATCTGTATCTACTCCCACGTTTGGTGATAGATCTCTTTTTCCAAGTACTTCCCCCTTACAGATCCAGCATTTGATACCAATCAGTCCGTAGACTGTCAATGCTTCCTGTAGTGAGTAATCTATATCTGCTCTGAAAGTATGAAGCGGAATACGACCATCCTTATACTCTTCAGATCTTGCCATATCAGCGCCATTCAATCTTCCGCTGATTCTAATTTTTATGCCTTGGGCTCCCGCTCTCATCGATGACTGAATAGCCATCTTAATCGCTCTTCTATAATTCACACGCCCTTCAAGTTGCTTAGCTATCGACTCTGCAACAATACTAGCGTCTAGCTCAGGCTTTCTGATCTCTACGATGTTAATCTGTACATCATATTTTGTCAGTTTCTTTAGCTCTTCTCGTATTAGGTCTACTTCGCTACCTCCTTTACCTATGATGATACCTGGTCGTGAGGTATGTATAGTCACGGTAATTCTCTTTAAGGTACGTTCGATAACTACTCTTGCCACACCACCTCTTTGGATCCGTGCTTTCAAATAGCTTCTGATTTTTTCGTCTTGGACGAACTTGGTAGCCATGTCTTTACCACCAAACCAGTTAGAGTCCCATCCTCGGATGATCCCTAATCTATTACCTATAGGATTTGTTTTTTGACCCATATTATTTATTCTTCTTCTCCAGCAGCAGCTGCAGAGTCTATGTCTATTTCTAAAGTATTTTCTACTATCATCGTAAGGTGATTAGAACGCTTACGTATTCTTGTTGCACGACCCTGCGGCGCTGGGCGAAATCTCTTGAGCATACCGGCTTCTCCGACATACACTGTTTTGACCTTAAGGTCATAGTCAGCAGCGCTATATGCCATGTCACCTTTGTTCTCCCAATTAGAAATCGCAGAAAGAAGAACCTTCTCAGCCCATGTTGACGCTTCTTGTCTTGAGAACTTCAAGATATTCAAAGCTTCATCTACAGACTTCCCTCTGATCATATCCACTACCTTTCTCATTTTACGAGCCGAAAGCGGACAATTCTTCAATTTAGCTGTTGCCTCCATAGTTACTTCCTGTTACCTGAGTGACCTTTATACGTTCGGGTAGGTGAAAACTCACCAAGTTTATGACCCACCATATTCTCAGTAAGAAATACTGGGATAAATGTCTTGCCATTATGTACAGCTATCGTTTGGCCCACCATATCAGGAGTGATCATTGATCCTCGTGACCAGGTTTTAATAACTGTTTTCTTAGTCGAGCCTTGTGCCTTTTCCACCTTCTTCTGAAGTTTATGGAAGACATATGGACCTTTCTTTAGTGATCTAGCCATACTCCTACTTCTTACGTCTAGTTATGATTAGTTTATCAGAATACTTTTTCTTTCTTGTTTTCTGTCCTTTGGCCATGATACCAGTACGCGATCGTGGATGTCCACCTGACGCTCTACCTTCACCACCACCCATCGGGTGATCTACTGGGTTCATCGCTACACCTCTCACTCGAGGTCTTCTTCCTAGGTGTCTTCTACTACCCGCCTTTCCAAGCACTTTCAATGCGTGGTCCGGGTTAGATGTAGTACCGATGGTAGCTAGACATCCCGACAGAATTCTTCTTACTTCTCCTGACGGAAGTTTGACTACTACATACTTACCTTCTCTGTTCATTAGAACTCCAGAAGTACCTGCTCCTCTCGCTAGTGCGGCTCCTTTACCAGGAGTCATCTCTATAGCATGGATACTAGCACCCAGAGGTATCTCACCTAGAGGTAACGCATTACCTACATTAGGTGCTGATCCTGGTCCTGATACAATCGTATCTCCTACTTTCAACTTGTCAGGAGCGATGATATATCTCTTTTCTCCTCCTTTGTATTCTATCAGAGCTATAAAGGCAGATCTGTTTGGATCGTATTGGAGCGACTTCACATCTCCTGATACACCATGATTATCTCTCTTAAAGTCGATGATCCTGTATCTTCTCTTATGACCTCCTCCACGATTACGCATGGTCATCTTACCATCGTGGTTTCTACCACCAGACTTTTTCAGTTTGGCAAGTAGTGATTTTTCTGGTTTATCATTAGAAATACCACTGTAGTCTACAGAGGCTTTCTGTCGCAAACCAGGTGTAATCGGATTATATCGTTTTATAGCCATGATCTATATCACTTTTATACATCACCGAAGAAGTCAATCTCTTCTCCCTCTGATAGTCTAACAATAGCTTTCTTAAAAGAAGGCTTTCTACCTTTTTGAAGTCCAGATCTTGTATTACGTACCTTAGACTTTCCTGGCATCACCATCGTATTTACAGACTCAACGGTTACACCATAGAGCTGTTCGATAGCTGATTTGATCTCAATCTTATTCGCCTTTTTATTCACAACAAAAGAATACTGCATGAGACTTTCTGATAGAGTCTCACTCTTCTCGGTGATCATAGGCTTTATAATAATCTGCTTATGCATCGTGCTTATGATTGAGTATTAAATGTTGAAGCAATCTTACCTATCGCACTCTCTGTCAGAATGAGATTTTGGCAATTCAATATTTCAAAAGTATTCAAGTTAGATGCCGATACAACACCAGCTTTAGGCAGGTTTCGACTTGACAAGTACAGTGTATTGTCATGATCCCCTATCACTAGCAGGGTACGCTTAGCGCCACCTGATAAATTAGAAAGTATAGTAGATAAAGCACCAGTCTTTGGAGCCTCCATAGTAAAGTCCTCGACTATTTTCAAGGTGCCGTCCGAAGCTTTTTGGCTTAGTGCAGACACCCTTGCTAATCTCTTTACTTTCTTATTTAACTTGATAGTATAGTTCCTCGGTCGAGGTCCAAATATTCTACCTCCACCTCTGAATACAGGAGACTTTATAGATCCCGCTCTTGCAGTACCAGTTCCCTTTTGTCTTTTGATTTTTTTAGTCGATCCTTTGATCTCTCCTCTCTCTTTCGCCTTGTGCGTACCTTGTCTTTGAGCAGCATTAAATTGCTTCACAGCAAGATATAGTGCATGCTCATTAGGAGTGGCACCGAAGATCTCATCAGGCAGGTCTGCAGATCTACCTGTCGACTTCCCGTCAGTATTTAGTATATCTATCTTCATGACTACCTTACTTTTCTACGATTACATAAGCTCCTTTATGCCCAGGTACACAACCCTTGATGAGCATAACATGCTTGTCAGCTAATATTTTCACAACCTTAAGGTTCTTCGTCTTTACTCTCTTATTACCCGTTCTACCTGCCATCTTGAGTCCTTTGATAACTTTAGATGGAGTAGCACATGCTCCGATCGCACCTGGAGCACGCTGGCGATTATGCTGTCCGTGAGTAGCATCTCCTACACCATGGAAGCCATGACGCTTAACAACCCCCTGAAAGCCCTTACCTTTTGTTGTTCCTACAACGTGTACAGTATCACCTTCTTCAAAAATCTCAGTTAAGTCTACCGTATCTCCCAAGC
>CAYYBR010000307.1:0-4576 GCA_964470035.1 uncultured Saprospiraceae bacterium | reverse complement strand
ATATAGTATGGGCTTAGAAGTAAGTAAGTACATCTCCTTATAAAGAGCGGCATATGCCTCCTCTACTTCAAAAGTTCTTGCAGGAACCCCAGATTGTAAGTGTGCTAATAGATTCTTACCCCACTCGAGGTTGGCCTTATCTTTTGGTGCTGCGGCTTTCGCCTGCTTAGCAAGTTTTTCTACTCTCTTCTCGACTGTTTCTATGTCTTTAAAGATCAGCTCGGTATCGATGACATCCTTATCTCTGACAGGGTCTATATCTCCATCTACGTGGATTACATTGCCATCTTCGAAGCATCTGACGACGTGGACGATGGCGTCTACCTCTCTGATATTGGCTAAGAACTGATTTCCGAGGCCTTCTCCTTTACTTGCTCCTTTGATGAGGCCTGCTATGTCAAGTATCTCAACTGTAGTTGGTACGATCTTTTGAGGATTGACGAGATCTGACAGCTTTTGAAGTCTATCATCGGGTACCGTTATAACTCCAAGGTTAGGCTCCTTTGTCGCGAAAGGATAGTTTGCTGCTAGTGCTTTCGCATTTGTAAGCGCATTGAACAATGTAGATTTGCCTACATTCGGAAGACCTACGATTCCACATTTGAGAGACATGCTGACTGAGTTTTTCTTGAAGGGCGCAAAGGTATATTTCTTTATGGTGTAGAAAAAGTAAACTGATAAGTATACTTATCCTTGTATATATACCTTTATACACCTGTTCTACAGTACGACAAACATTGAACTATCTCGCTCATCTAGCTCTTTCTCCTGACGATCCGGCGATCATGACTGGCAACTTTATTGCTGATGACATTCCTTTTAAGGAGATAGCGGATCTTCCTTCGGATATATGGAGCGGTATACAGTTGCATAGGGTCATCGATAAAAGAACTGATGCTCACCTAGCATTTAAGAAAGCGGTGGAAGCTTTGCGTCCCTATCACCGTAAGTATGCACCTGTTGTCTTAGATATACTCAATGATCACTTGCTGTCAGTCCATTGGTCAGAGTTTTACGATTTCTCTGAAGCATCTTTTCATGACTTGGCTTATGATCATCTGAGTCAGCAATCTCATAGACTGCCACCTAAAGCAAGATTACATGTTGAAGCACTTTTAGAATATCGATATCTAAGAGCATATGGATCACGAGAAGGGCTCAGAGATGTACTTGCTAGAATCGATAAGCGAACTAAGTTTGATTCTAATTTTGAGCTGGGAGAAGGTCATCTTTATGATCAAATTGATTTTTTCTCTTCTTGCTTTATACAACTGTACAAGGATGTAATGCAAGTTAGTTTGAACACAGATAACTAGAAAAACTCTTTTTGGCACCTATAGGAATGCTTATATGTTTTGCTATTCTGCTATACATATTTGATTAGCCTTAGTCAGTCTTGTAGCTCTTCACAGAAGATTTAAGTCAGAGGTAATCTCAAAAACCAAGCCGCGGCAGTTTCAAAAAACTCCAATGGTATACGGTATACGATGATGCTATGTACTACGACATACATGCAAAGTACAAGTGGAAACACCCATCTCCCTTTTTTGATGTTTTTAGTCGATATAATGGCGGCCACGAGTATGAGATATATGATGCCTATGGTCCAGAGATATCGGTTTTCTAGGGCAGGAAATAATGTGCCGACTGCACGTATCAATGCAGGTTCTATAAAAACAACGCCTGTCGATATCATGGCTCTTGCATGTATGCCGGTCTGCTTTCGATACCTCATGCCTATAAAATATACAACTGATAATATCACTAAGTCTTTGAATGGTATGAACACACCTATGTATTGAGGAGAAGGGTTAGATGATTCTTGATGGTGCGTAAGTAAGATGACTGAAAGGTAGAACAGTACCATTATAATATGTCCGGCTCTTCCAGTCCGCCGATGAAGTTTCCAATTGTTTTTTCTAATTAGAAATGGCTGGATGATCAGCACGCCTATCCACGAGAGTGCCATGAAGGCATGGAAATGAAAGTATCCTTCGAAGTCTATAGAGGGGTCAAATATTTTTAAAAAGTATGACTTCCAAAAACCGATGAGGGCTAGGAGTAAGAGGCCGGCAAGATAAAGCCATGAATTTTCAAATCTATCAAAATTTGTATGATCCTGAGGGCCTTTCACTTTTTTTCACAAAGTCAGATGTGGTAGTCAAGATAGCTTCTTCAGAGTAAAAAGAGACATTTGCGAAAGCGAAACTTATAACCTATCCTTCAAAATGAAAACTTAGAGTGACGGTTCTGCTGAGGAGTTTTTCTAAAGCGGTAGATTCGATGATCTGGTCATTAAAAAGAAGAGTGTTGTTGATCCCTTGTGAAAATTTGAGTTCTGGAGACAGGATAAAAAATTGAAAAAAGAACTGCATACCGACTCCTGCCTCTAGTCTAAACTCATGTGGAGATATTCTGATAAAGTCATCGGCTTGTCTTGTCTGAGAGTTACTGGACAAATCAAAAGAATAATTGATTCCGCCCACGATAAAGGCCCTTTTGTCTTTGTACGGCGCTGACTTATATCTGATATGTATAGGGATCTCGGTAAATGTGCTTTCAACTGTTTTTCGATTACTTGTAGTAATGCCAGTTGCGGGATCAAACGCTTCATTAAAATCTAGATGTCGAGTAGTAAAGGATATCCCTGGTAGCATCCTGAAGTCGAAAAAGTCTCCGAGCTTGTAGTTCACTATACCATGGACGGTAAAACCAGTAGAGGCTGCTCCTTGAGCTAGCCTTATAGCCGGATTACCTATAAACTCTCTCGAATGAAAAACTTGATGTTTAGAGCTGTTTAAGCCAAGCGAAATACCGAAGTAGAAGTCCTTACTCTTATAGTCATCAAAGTTGATATTACCCCCACCTCGATACTGAGCATCCGTATCTACTCCACAGAGGCAGAGAAGACATAACGCGATTACTTTTCCCCTATATAGAGGCAACAAATACCAAATGTGAGTGCGTGCCATCGACAATTTTTAAATCCGACATCTTCCATGATGGTTTTAAACTCATCGTATCCCGGAAATGCCTGAACCGATTCGTATAGATAGGTATATGCTCTTTTATCTTTAGAGAATACCTTTCCTATCAACGGAAGTATAAGTCGGAAGTAAAGATTAAACACCTGCTTTACAGGAAATATTGTCGGTTTTGTAAACTCTAAAACCAGAAGTGGTTTTCCTGGTTGCAGGACGCGATGCAGTTCGCTAAGACCTTGCTTGAGATTTTCGAAGTTACGAACACCAAAAGAAACCATAGCACCATCATACGTAGCCCTTTCGGCACGTATCTTTTCACTATCTCCCACCTTGAGTTTTACCCGATTTTCTAGCCCTTTTTGACTCACTTTTTCATTTCCTTTGGCTATCATATTTGGAGATAGATCTATGCCTGTGATCTGGATATCTGGTAGGGATTTGCTAGCCATGATTGCGAGATCAGCCGTGCCCGTAGCCATATCGAGCACATGACTTGGGTGATAAGTTGACAGCTCTTTGATCAGTCTCTTTCGCCACGATATATCTACTCCGAGAGATAAGAGTCGATTAAGAAAATCATATCGCCCAGCGACATTATCAAACATATCTCTGACCTCGACTTTTTTCGAGGCATCCGTGTGGTATGGCTTTACTTCTTGCGACATATGCTGTTGTTCTGTGATATCTGTTTTATCACTTGCGTAAATACTTCAATCATAGATTTTTTTCTATGTATAAACTATCTCAGATTGAACCAATTATGCTCATTTCTAACCGCCTTTTTAGCTCCGAAAAGGTTACCTTTGCGCATCATTTTTTAAGGACTTTTTCAGTCTGAGTTTAGAGTATAAATACCTCAGTAAGATAAAGTTCATTAATAGACGCAAATATGGCTGAAAAAGAGAGGATTATACCGATTAATATCGAAGATGAGATGAAGGCTGCTTACATCGATTACTCGATGTCTGTGATCGTTGCTCGTGCCTTGCCAGACGTGCGAGATGGACTAAAGCCTGTTCATAGAAGGATTTTATATGGTATGAACGAGCTTGGCCTCACCATAAGTAAGCCTCACAAGAAGTCAGCAAGGATTGTGGGGGATGTACTTGGGCGCTATCACCCACACGGTGATGGATCAGTATACGATGCTATGGTGCGACTTGCTCAAGAGTGGAATATGAGATATCCTCTTGTTGATAAACAAGGAAACTTCGGTTCGATAGAAGGGGATGGACCTGCGGCCATGAGGTACACCGAGGCAAGGTTGTCAAAGATCAGCGATGAGATACTGAATGATATCAAGAAGAATACCGTCGACTTTACTAATAACTTCGACGACTCACTACAAGAACCTACTGTCCTGCCGACTAGGGTTCCTAACCTTCTGGTCAATGGTGCCTCAGGCATCGCTGTGGGTATGGCAACTAATATGCTACCCCATAACCTATCTGAGGTTATAGATGGAGTTATAGCAACAGTAGATAATCCAGAGATAACTATAGATGAGTTGATGACCCACATCAAAGCACCTGACTTTCCTACTGGGGGAGTGATCTATGGTATCGAAGGCATCAAGCAGGCATTTGAGACTG
>CAYYBR010000306.1:0-4616 GCA_964470035.1 uncultured Saprospiraceae bacterium | reverse complement strand
GTGATATACATTGCTATCTACTAAAAGAATAAAGGGATAGTTGTTCTTGACCAACTGCCCAATGAAGGTTCTATACGCTCCTATATGATAAATACAAAATATATACTGCTGTCGATCTTGCAAAGTCATATTTAGACTTTCTGTGACGGAATAAGAAATTCCATTGTTATCCATAATTTCTTTAGGTTCGCCTGGTGTCAGTTTACATCTAAATACGTAATCAAGATAAAAGTCAAGATAATTCTTATGGACTGTGAGGTTAGAAAGTGATTCTAACGAGTTCTTAAAATTCGCTTTTGTTGTAAAATAATATTTTAGATTATCAGACGATAAATCGTTTATATGGTTTCTTTTAATTCTTTCCTTGCGTTCTTCAAGGCTCTGACTATAATTATACATACTTTACAAGAATTAAGTTACCACTCGCCGTTATATTCTGGCCGACTTTGACCACAACAGCCACTTTAGACATGTTCTTTTTGCGCCATTCTACATTCACTCGATACTCTATCAAATCTCCGGGTAGAACTTTGTTAAAAAATCGCACATCCACCTTGGCAATTGCACCTTCATTCTGATTCTCTTGGTCTCGATTGTTTATCTCCATCAGAAGAGCCGCCTGAGAAGCACCTTCAATCAAATAAACTCCAGGTAAGACCTTATCCTCTTTAAAGTGGCCATCAAACATGTATAACCTTTTAGAAAGGTGTGTTTCACAAACTATTTCATCCTTAGAAACACTTATAACCTCATCGATCATGCGTATGGGATATCTTTGAGGCAGTCGATCTATAAGCTCGTGACTATTCATACACTTTATTTATGCCCAATATTGTAATTCCAAATCCGCCCAATTCACTTTCTGTAATAAAAACAACTCTTCTAACAATAGCATTATATTCTAATTGTTCCTCACCGAATACTTCCAATATATTCAACGGAATGCTAGAGGTATAAGGTTGATTTAGTTTCTCCATATTGTCTACAATTTTTATAGATTCATGAGCTTTAGAAAATAATGATTGTTTGTATTTCTCAATCTTATGTGGGGCCACATCAAGAACAACAACATCAATATTCTTTATTTCTATCATTTGATAGACTTTATCGAGTATATATTCACATGTGTTTGTTTGCCGACCACAATGTCCTGTATAAAGTTTCTTTAATTCTAAAAATGGAGCAGAAATAGATTCTTTCAACAAAAATCCAAGGCCATATTCTGGCAGCTTTGTCTTGGTTTTCATTCCTCTGTCTGATTCACACAGCTCTGAACCAACTTCTACTGCCGTTACAATTCCATATTTAATGCGATCTAGTTTTAAATGATTCAAACAAGTATCAAGCGCATTTATAAATGATAGTCTGCCGCCAGATATCGTGAAGTTTGGTCCATTCATATTTAGGATCCTTCCTAAACTACTTGCGGAAACATTCGAAAGTGTATTTGGAGCCATCATTGGGCTTACTTTGTTTGCTCCTCTTAGTTTAGAAGTGAGATCAAAATGCAGTTTGTCTTCTATACCCCCAGTCTCTGTGCAGTTATATACACCTACATTATTAGATATGTCACTATTATCTATAGGCCCTAATAAGCTATTTCCAAGTTGTGTAAGAATTTTGGTTTCCTTACTGTTATAACGATTTGAATCAAGAGCCTTAAAGTCAATTGGCCTATACCCCTGTTCTAAATCTTTTTTTAATGCGTTACCATCAGACCCATTATGAGAATAATATGCTATTTTTTCTATTGATATATGCATCACCCTTATTTTCCAATAATTACACTACAAATATTTCCACCAAATCCAAATGCATTATTTAATACGTTTTTAATTTCACGAACTACTGCTTCTGAGCTTATTCTTAGATTTTTAAAATTAGAATCGACTTGATTTGTGTTAACATTTGGAGGTACCGTGCCATCCCTTATTGAAAGCACACTAATAATTGACTCGATTGCACTAGCGGCACCCATACAATGTCCCAAATTTGCTTTACTAGTTAGTATAGGAATGTTATCGAGGTGACCTTTGAATACTTTACTTAATGCTTCATACTCTTGATTATCATTTGCTTTAGTTCCTGTACCGTGTGTACTTATCAGATCCACAGAACCTGAATCAAGACCGCTTTGTTGCAAGGCATTATTTATTGCTAAGTATGCTCCATATCCCTCGGGGTGTGGTGCAACAGGATGATATGCATCACAACTAAATCCTACTCCTTTGATCTCAGCATATATCGTTGCTCCTCTTTTCTGTGCATGTTCTTTGCTCTCTACAACTAAAATACCCGCTCCCTCTCCAACTACCATACCTGTTCTATTCTCTGCAAAAGGCCTACAAGTATCATAAGTCATTCCTCCTAATCGGTAGAAAACACTATAACATGAACGATTAAAGGCATCAACTCCTCCTGCTATCATAATGGATGATTGTCCACATTTGATTTTTTCATAAGCCTCAGCCAGTGCATAATTACCCGCTGCACAAGCTGTTTGAATTACAGAGGACTTACCTCGAAAATCAAATTGTTTAGATAGCAAGGAACTAAGTCTCTCTGGGTTTGACCTAAACAAACCAAGTTTGTTCTTCATAACCTTCAGAGTTTGCAAACCCGCATTTGCTGATTTTTCCTCTTGAGGAATTGCATTATCTACAATTGTTTGAAGAATATCATCATTCCCATTCGTTGTTCCTAGGATCAAGCCTATTTCATATTTTGATGTATCCTTAATCAAAGCATCTTTCAGGGCATTCTTGATAGCATGGTGTGCATAATTCAAACAATTACTTTCATTTTTAAAGGGCGATTCTATCTCCTCCTTAATTTCAGAAGACACACATGATTCATTGTACCTATCCGGATTCAACTTTGATAGAGGTCTGATACCTGTTTCACCTATTTTGATACGCTCCCAAAATGACTCTATTTCACAACCAAGAGAGCTCACAATACCTAAACCAGTTATAACTACTTCGTTATTCATACTTAGTCTTTATACTGTTGAAAGACCACCATCCATTACGATAGTTTGTCCAGTAATATAATCGCAGTTCTCGTCCAATAGCTGTCTTACCATTTGCGCTACTTCGCATGGTTTAGCCATTCTTTTCATAGGTATCTTAGAGGCTACGCTTTCTTTATCCAAATGATCAAGCATACTGGTGTCAACAAAACCAGGAGCTATTACATTAGCTGTATAACCAAATCGACTATATTCTTGTACAGCAACCTTGCTTAACATTTGAAGCGCTGCTTTACTCGCCGCATAATTGCCTTGTCCTAGAGCCCCAACAACACCAGAAACAGAAGAAATTGATATTATTTTTTTTCGGTATTTTCTTCTTAGTGTTGCACCTATAAAATGTTTCATCATCAAAAAGCTTCCATTCAGGTTAACTTCAATGACCTTTTTCCAGTCTTCGTAGTGCATTTTATGTATGAGCGAATCCTTTATAATGCCTGCATTGTTTATTAGTGCAAATAATTCTCGCCCCTCTTTTTCAATTTCGTTATAAAACCTTGCTACTTCTTCTGGATTGCATATGTCTAATTGTCTAATAGACAAACTACTTGGGTTTCCAGAATTTAATGTGAAATTTTCTGCACTACAGATGTCGCTTCTATAAAGCGCGATTACATTATATTCTTCTTTAAGCAGAAGACTTATCGCACCACCAATCCCCCTAGTACCTCCTGTTACTATTATTGTCTTAGCCATAGGAATTAAGCAACAGCAACTATAGAACCAATAATCTTTTCAATTTCAATAGGGGTTATTAATTGATCTAGCTGTTCCTCTTCAATCTCTATCCCAAATTCTTCTTCTAGCATAACCAAAATCTCTAAGCCCATAAGTGAATCAACACCAAGGTCATCATACAAGTGAGAATCATCAGAGATCTCTGATGCTTCTGTCTGAAGTACATCTGCGATTACTTTCTTAATATCTTCTATCATCATAAATAATTTTGTGTTATTAAATCTAATTGATTACCAGTGGGCTCTATGAGGGTGTTAGATAATAAATCAGCTATTCTAAATGCCGATTGCCCATTTTTATTTTGGGTCACTCTTATATCTTGGTCAGTGAAAATGTCTTTTGTGATCACAAATCTATCTCCGTTTGAAAAAATATTCGTATTTGCTGATTTAGGCATCTTTTTATCGTATAAAAATTTTATTCTCTCAATTTCCTCTGCACGCACAATAGATTTTATTCTATTGTTCGTCAGAAAATAATTAACAGATTGATGTTCTAAACAGATTTGCTCTTCAGTTGCATCATTCGGTTTTACAAATACATAGTTCTTAAAAAGAGGTTGAGATAGTTTTTTCTTTCTATCGCTCCAATTTTTTATTACTTCCATTTGAGGACAATATGTTTCGCAAATTGTACTGAGTTCATTTGCAACCTTAAACTCGTGATTAGCTTTTACATGGACGACTTTCCAGCTTTTGTTAAATTTCATTTCTCTATATTTAATGGCTTCGCCGTTATGGGTCCCAATAATTTGGATCATTTAAACAATCAACAGTGTCTTTGATTGTGTGAAAGAACTATAACAAGTTGTACTATTAAAATACTAATTTGTATATCAGTTATAGCT
>CAYYBR010000305.1:0-4686 GCA_964470035.1 uncultured Saprospiraceae bacterium | reverse complement strand
CTGAATGATATGGACCCCAGCGCTGACCAGAAGAATGTTTATTGTCATTAATTTTTATTTTATAACATATACTAATTCTATAAATTTTGGCTCTCTTGATATCATCATGGTAATCCTCTTAGCACTAACGGCTAGAACATCCTCGACCTCAACTTTATTTAAATTTAGTAATAACCTCATAATACCTATTCTCCTCATCAGTTTTGCATATCATCTTTTTATGTGGAACTCCCAGAGTCAATTAAACAACACGTTAGTAAATTCTACTGGCCAAGAAACTGAATTGATTCTAAAGGAGATTGGCCATATCCAACATCCATTCTTCTTTCAATATTCTGGACATCGACCCATCGACTATTACAAAAGCAGATATTCGTATAATCTTGGAAATATTGATCAAGCGATATTTTATAATAAAAAGGCTATCCAACTTCACCCATATAGTGCAGAATTGTGGACATGGATGGGAAGATTGTACACCAGAGTTAAAAATCCAGAAGATGCTAAGGCAGTATTACTCCAAGCTATTGACTTAAAAAAAAGAAGCCTACTACCTAAGCTCTTACTGGCTAATCTTTATGTGAAAGATGATAACGCAGACGCTGTACACGAACTCTTAGATAACTATTACATAGATCAAGTAAATCACATGAAAGAGCGCTATGATGATTCCATATGGGACCTAAGCGATGTGAGTCGAAAAAAGGATTTTTGGATCACGGTTTGTACTGAGATCGATCAAATGAATGACCTCTATTATAAGTTATATAGAAATTAATGTAATCCTTTCTCTCTATTATAGTTTATCTTTTTTAATTTTATAGATGTAGTGTTGCTCTCTATAAATAGAGGATTGATGGACTAAATCATATTGAAAAGGAGCAGAGTCAATAAGATGCAGTATATGTTTCAGGTCACATTGATCAGTCAAAATCATTATCACTGAATCGAAGTCAATATTTTCCAATTGCTCCAATAACCTGTGGAAATATTCATAGTTCGATCCCGTATAAAAAGCATATTCATCTACCTCACCCACCTCTTTATTAAAATATGGGGGATTAACAATAATCGTATCTATATCTTGCGAAGGTATGCTCGCAAGCAGATCAGACTCATAGACCTTAAGGTCTATTCCTAATCCCTCGGCATTTTTCCTTAGACCTCTACATGCTTCTACATTAATATCTGAGGCCAACACTTTGCCAGGATATTTTTTGCCAAGTAAAAGAGAGATGACGCCACTTCCACACCCTAATTCAAGCATAGACTGATTCGATATATCTTGATTATTGAGATATGCAAATAGGGTGTCAGTGGTTAGATATATTTTTGGATGAAAAACTGTTGGGTACAGAACTATCGCCATACCATTATAGGATATTACTCTGGGTTTTCTATAGTACCATTTTGTAAATTTATAAACCCAAGCTTGCCCTCTTCTCGGAAGGCTGTAGATAAAATCATTCAGAAGCAAAACCTTCTATTTCAGGTTGACGATATCTCAGCCAATACTTCTGAAGCGCCTTAAGCTCATATGGATATTTCAGAATATTCATATCATATCTCCACTTTGATATCATACTCATTGCTCGTCTTTGCACGTGCGATAACTTTGCATCAGTTTTAGTTGGATAGTGTGCGTTGAGCACAGTTTCAAAGTTCTTTACCTTATTTACAATCTGAGGAGTCAACCAAGGAGTAAGGGGATTTTTTCTTAAATCAAAATTCTCCCAACTAGGATTCAGCCAATCCTCTAACGAAGCAGGAAAGCTAAATCCAGCCTCTAAGATTTTGTGGTATAAATCAGAACCTTCTGTAGGCACCGGACTGTACAGGTAAATTATGATCTCAGTGTCAGGGTTGATCTCTTTGACCTCCTTTATAAATTCTATCTCTGCAGTGACTTGTTTCATTACTTCCTGCTCAGTCGATGCTGGAAATCCAAGCACGAAAGAATATTCAGGGATTATGCCAAACTTGGAGATTCTTTTAGCGAATGCCTTGATTTGCTCACCTGTCTGCTTTCCACCCTTATCTATTGATTCTAGTATGTCATCGTTACCACTTTCCGCCCCAAGAAATATCATCTTACAGCCAGCTTCAGACATGATCTTCAGCGACTCATCACTATACTTATCAATCGTGTCAATTCGCCCTTCTCCCCACCAAGTGAGATTATAAGGTTTGATCAAACGCGAAAATTCAACTGTCCTTTTCTCTGAGACGAAAAAATTATTGTCATGAAACTCTATGGCATTACCACCAAAGTTTTCGAGGATATATGTGATATCATCAAATACTCCTTTAGCGGATTTGCCCTTCCATCTTGCCTCATATATTGGAACAACTGCACAAAACGAACAAGTAAATGGACACCCAATACTTGAGTGGTATGATATGGTTTCAGTTCCAAGATGTGTAGGTCGTAAATATCCTTTTATCGAATAAAACTGATCCAACTTTGCATAAGGCAGGGTTGGTAAGCTGTCTTGATCAACGAGAGTCTCTTTAGTAGTTTTTACGATTTGATCATCTGGAGTCTTGTAAATCAGATTAGGAATAAACTCATATGCACCATTTTCATCCAGAGTTTTCAATAGAGCAGGAAATGCCTTGTCTCCTGGACCATTTATCACAAAATCTACGCATCCACTATTGAGACAGACTTTATATTGATTTGAAGCAAAATATCCACCCCAGATAATCTTGACTTCAGGAAAATACTCCCTGATATTCTTGGTAACTCTTATCGCCTGCTTGAGTTGAGGCCCCGGCATTACAGTAGATCCAAAGTATCGGACACCGCCTGCCTCGAGATATCCTTTGATAACTTCCCATGGGTCCTCTTCTCTATTACCGTCTACGACTGCCCAACTCCAATTATCATCTATACTCGCAGCTACCTGCAGTATTGAGTTCGGAATTCGATAATTCTTACTTGATACCGCCCTTGGGTTAAATAAAAGAACCTGAGGAAAAATACTACTCATATGATTCCGTACACATTAATTGCAAATGTAATACCTTACTACTCATAACGCGAAGTTATTCTGACATTATGGAGCATTATCACTTAACATCATTTCTCTTCTATAAAGAGCACTAAGACTTAGATGAAACTCAAAGTTTTCTTTGCATTACTACTTATCTACACTTTCACAACTACTTGCTCTAACAAGGTTTCTATCCAAAGTTCTGAGACATTAGATCTAGCGATAAATCTCCGATGGATACCTTCTTACGAGGAGGAAACTCACCAAAAGATAGAGGTTGGACTCAAGTGGGTTCTATCGTATTTAGGAGCGACCCTTCCGCAAGCATCAACAGATGATGCATTCAGCTGGACACAAACTAATATCCTCCAACTAGACTTGTCCAAGGCTGGATTCTCCGATAGAACGAACGTCGTTTGGAACCAACTTATCAGAGAATATAAGAAGACAAGTGAATATCAGCAGTACGGTAGTCTTGATATCGGGAAATTTGTTCTTCTGTCATTTAACTCAAGTTGGCATTATTATGCCATCACAGATGCTCCTACGACTTTTAATGAATTTAAATCTAATTACGCTTTCGCAAATAAACATTCAGCCCAGTTTCTTCCTGACAGATCAGGTGTCACCTCTGGTATCCGAATAGTACATACGTCACACGCTGAAAGTGCCCTTCAAATAGCCCACTTTGCTGAAGAAGGAACAGGGACAACAATTGAGGAGTTTCAGAATAAAGAGATTGAGGCTTTTGACATCATGCCAAATGGACAGCCCCGATTTGTTATATATGATGAAAATGGCTTACTCAAGGCAGGTGCCAGTAAGGAAATTTCTAGAGCAGGCAAACCTGCAAAATGCATGTGGTGCCACGAATCCGGAATTCAACTCCCCTTTCGAGTTATCAATCAGTTCCCTGATGAATTACATCAATTTCAAAGTTTCAATAACACTGTCACTCTTCAAAACAAAATGCTTGATAACTACTACAAATCCTTTCTGCCACAGCAAGATACTTTTAGAAATAAAAAAGAATTACACTATCTAGCCGAACTGCTATATATCACCTATCAATCTCCAACGATCATGAGAGCAGAAGGGGAACTTCGCTTCCTAAAGAAATACGATAAGATAGATGACCTCTCGATAACTCAAGAAAAACATCACGAATTCAAGTTTCTGAAGAACCTAGTGCGCCGTTCCAACCTCGATTCTTTAACTCAAATCAACACCTATCATCATATAAGCAGTCGAGAAACACACCCAATGGAGATCAACCTAATCTCACAATCTGAAAACATAGAATAAATACTTCAGGATCATGTCGCTTAAAAAGAAACTGCTCAATAAATTTTTAACAAGTAACTATAAAGTCATTGAACCAGACACCTTTATTAAGAGGTTAAGAAGTCTAACAATAGGTGAAGGCATGCTACATGATGGTAATATCTATCTCATCGATTATGCCTTGCGAAACATGCCTGATGATGGCATTGTCTTAGAAATAGGAAGTTATGGTGGACTGTCAACTAACCTAATAACATATCTACTCAAGAAACATAAGCGCAACACTAGTATGATCAATTGTGACCCCTGGATATATGAAGGATATGATGACCATCAGAAAGAGACGCCAGATCATCATATAGACGGAAGAGACGACATCACTCGAGTTGATTACTCAGCATATATG
>CAYYBR010000304.1:0-4690 GCA_964470035.1 uncultured Saprospiraceae bacterium | reverse complement strand
TATAGAAAAATTTCTTGCTTAGACTATTGTATAAATAAGGCATATCGTGTAGTTTTGCGGCCCCTTAGGGAGAAAACTATAAGAACTTAAGTAGATATATGCTTATCATAAATGTAAAAGAGGAAGAGTCGATAGACAGAGCGCTCAAGAGGTATAAGAGAAAGTTTCAGCGTACTGGTCTTTTGAAAGAAATTCGTCGTAGAAAAAACTTCACGAAACCATCGGTGGAGAGACGTAACGAAATCCTCAATGCCAAGTATAGAGAGAAAAACTACGGAGGGCACTAGTCCATCCTACATATAAAGAATTAAAAAAGCCTTATCCTTTTTGGATAGGGCTTTTTTAATCTACTGTCTTAACCTTCAACCAAAGACTCATATCGTCCATGATTAGTTGAAGGATTTGCTTTGTCTTGTATAGGCGTTCTAACCTCCAATAGGGCCTCCACCGCCGCCACCTTGGCCACCTTGACCTTCTCCTTGCTTAGAATCCGTATTGCGGATTTTGGATCTTCTCTCAGTGAAATCTACCTTTCCAAACTTGTATCGAACATTCAATCCAAATGACCTAAAAGGAAGAACAAACGATGATACCTGACGGAAGCCATCTCCCGTTATGTCCGAATTAAAGGATTTATTAGCCGAAAAAGGCTCGATGATTCTGATCCCCAGACTCCAGTCCTTGAAGTCTTTTCTAAACCCTACTCCAAATATCGAGAAGGAAGGATTTTCTCCTTGCAAGGTGAACTGTGGTGCCTGGAAGAATCCAAAAAAGTCGGCCTTTAGTGTTCCTGTAAAGCTGAACTCTCCATTAGTAAACAGTCGATAGCTCAGCGCACTATTAGAAACCTCTTGTCCATTGATGGTGCCATTGGCATTATAGGTGTATACATCACCACCACCTCTTAGCGTAAGTTTCTTAATGGACTTTGAAGTGAACAGGTTGATGCCTACCGAGTTATTTTCTCCTACATTAAAGAAAGATGTCAAAGAGACTTCTCTGTCTTGCGGAAGTTCTGAGATACCTAACTCCCCTGCAGTGACAAGACTAGCGACGGACTCTATAAGGTCTGTCGATCTTCTATAGTATCCATTAGCGAAGATAGAGAAGCCAAGTATGTTAGTATTATACCCTACTTCATACTGGTTAACGAGTTCTGGATCTAGCACCGGATTACCTTGGCTGACGTTACCAAAGTCGGTGATATTTAGGAAGGGGTTGATGAAGAATAGACTAGGACGTTGTATACGCTGGCTAAAGGATAGCTTAAGTGTTCTGAAATTTTTAAAAGACTTTGAAACGGCTATGTTAGGCAGCAGGTTGTTATAACCAGTAGAAAACTGCTGTGCAGTTTGCTCACCATCACCTTTTATGTCTGTCCTTTCAAATCTTAATCCAGTAACAAAGTTGAGCTTACCTATGGCAAAGGATGTCGAAGCATACCCGGCAAACACATCCTGATCATAAAGAAAGATATTGGATCGTCCTGCATTAGGGATAAACTCCGAGTCGCTATCTATCCTCCGTATAACTGCCTTTAGGCCAGTTTCTAATTTCACACCCTTACTGATAGGCTCAGTAAGATCTACCTGTAAGGTATACTCGAGATTATCTCCTTCATTATTGATGATATCATTTCTGATAGAAGTTAGATCAGGCAGTAAGTCTTCTACTGTATTATTCTGGTTTTGCACATTGCCAGATATCTGGCCTGCAAATACTAGTTCTCTTGTTTCATTAGATTCGAACTTGCGGGTATAGTCTAGATTGAGATCAAAGCCACTAAATAAGTTATCGCCTATAGAGTTTCTATCGAAAGCAAAAGCCTCTAATAAACCTTGAGATACAGAATTCTGATCAGAGCCAAATCCTCTAATTGTAAATGAAGAATTAATAGAGTTATAGGCATTGATATCATAAAAAGCGCTCGCTGATCCATTAAAACCAAGTCTTGATGATCTTGTAACACCATCTAGGCTATATAATAGTTGTCCAGTATCCGATATACGCTCAAATGTATTACTGGCATCTACAGGGTTAGAGTAAAATACAGATGCATTGGTCGTAAAGCCAAATCTACCCTTGCCTACATTAAGTGTAAGGTTGGCATTGTTTTGTCTATTACCACCGGATGCATTGATAGTACCTGCTATACCCTCGATATTTTCTTTCTTCGTGACGATATTAATGATACCTGCACTACCCTCTCCGTCGTACTTAGCACCAGGAGAAGATATCACTTCTACTTTTTTTATCTGATCTGCTGGAAACATCTTTAGCGCATCTGCTACATTAGTAGAAAACATCCCAGAGGGTTTGCCATTGATCAAAATTCGCACATTTTGAGAGCCACGCAGTGATACATTGCCATCTAAGTCTACGGACAAAAGCGGTACTTTTCGAAGCACATCTGTAGCATCACCTCCAGCAACTGATGAGTCATCTTCTGCATTGAAGACGATCTTATCGATCTTATTTTCTATCAGGGCTCGTTTTGCAGTAACTTCTACTTCATCAAGGAGGTAATCAACAGGTACCAGATAGATAGTGCCAATATTGAAGTCTGGTTTTTTCTTAGTGGTAACGAGTGAATCTATCACCTTCGTTGTATAGCCGATGAAGGATACTTCGATATCGTATTTGCCAACATTTACGTCAGTGAAAGAAAATGAGCCGTCCTCTTCAGAAAGCGTACCATTGACGATTTTATTACGCTTGTTTCTCTTCATCGAAATCGTAGCAAAAGAAACAGGTTGATTAGTGGTAGAGTCAATGACTTGACCAGAGATCTTACCTACGATCTTAGGCGCACCCCCTCTTCCACCTGGCCCAAACTGAGCAGATAGTTGTTGGGACATACTTAGGATGAGAAAGATTATCAGAGTGCGATACATAGTGTGTAGATTGTAATTCAATTATTGCTGTAGTTAATAAAGCAAATGTGATTCTTTGCGGAGTGATATGTGTCCATTATTCGACCTCCGTGATAAATCCATCTACTAAACGTTGATCCAATAAGTCAGTTTCGCTACGATGGCTCTGTTACGGATATCAAATGAGAATCTGTTGGAAGGGTCCTCAAGTGTGCCAGTAAAGTAGTTATCTGTAAATACCAGAAAGAAGTCAGATACTGGCGCAAATCTCCACTGTAGTCTTGTGTTAATATTCGTATTCTGCGCTTGGGTATTATATTGTATAAACGCAGTAGCAAATACAGATCTTGAAAATGTGTAATCTATACGAGGACCGATGAGTAACGTTTGACGGGTACCATCAAGATGTGGTAAATCAAAATGATTGATAGAATAGGTAAGTTCCACTTGTCCCTTCGGTTGATATCGATAAGAGAAACTTCCTCCAAGTCCTGCTCTGAATCCATTAAAATACTGACCGACAATACCTCTAAAGGAAGCTTGAAAGTCTTTTCTATTATCTGTCCTAAAAAATCCCGCTACGTCTATATAGTTATAACTAGTTGCTTCGGGTAACTCATCACTCTCTGTACCCGTTGGATCAAAGGCATCGAATAAATGAACAAAGTTGTGAGAGACCCTACCGAAAAACCGAGAGTTATTAGTGAGTTGCCCATCTGCTCCAATACTAAACTCAGAATCGCTTCGACCAAATCCTGGTCGCCAGAGCACCTCTGACTCGGCTTGGATATTCCATTGGTTCACCTTACCGGATTGGGGATAAAACTTGAGTTCTACCTCTGGAGAAATACTGAAAAAGTTAGTCCTCTGGATAAATCCTACTTCGGCATTATAGTCGTCCTGCACATATTCGTGTCTCCATTCGATACCGATTTTCCTCTTGTTATAGGATAGTTGTGTGCCGTGCGCCAACTTTGCAGACTCATCAGGAGTAAAGGCGAGATGCCCAAAAGTTTTACCAGACCACGTATTATCGGGAGATGCATAATTAAAGTCTATACCACCTACTCTATTAGAAGAATTTTGGCCTAGCTCCTCCAGATTATCGGCCATCGACTGCTGATTGACAAAGATGAATCCCACATTGGATCGATCCCAAATCTTTTGTTGCACTACTCCTACGCTATAGTTGATCTGAGGGAGTCCTTGTTCTTCGCTTGGAGCAGTGAGCATATTGAGAACCCCCACTCTGGTGTTCTTATTTAATTTACCACTCAACCTAAGTCCTCCGAGGATTCTATTTTGTACCGTAAGTCCTGTATTAACATCTTCACCCACTCCTATGCGTCTAGAGAAAAAGGGATTGATATTATCAAAACCAAATCCACCAAAGAGATCTGCATTTTCTAAAAAGAACTGCCTTCTTTCAGGAAAGAAGATCTCGAATCTACTAAGGTTAGTAATCTGTTGGTCAACTTCGACTTGAGAGAAATCAGGATTGACCGTAAGGTCAAGGTTGAGGCCAGATGTGATGCCTATCTTGACGTCGCCCCCTATCTCCGCTGAGTTGTCAGCAGGTGTGCCTGCCTCAAAGTCTTTATTGACTCCTGCAGATACAAATGGGATGACACTTATATTACTTGTCTTTCCTCCGCCAGCAGGTTCCAACCACTTCAAGGGACTAGTAAAAGCTAGATTGAAGAGGCCTTGATTTCGTGGTCTGCGATTCCAGACACTGATCTCATTATCTTGTGTATCAAATCGATATGCTGAAAATCCCCACTCTGTCACTGATGGGTCGAATCTCAGAGTAGCGA
>CAYYBR010000303.1:0-4709 GCA_964470035.1 uncultured Saprospiraceae bacterium | reverse complement strand
CCATCTGAAAAATCTGTCCATGTACCGCCTTGCTGTCTACGCTGCCATTGGATAGAGCAGCTGCCTGTTCCGCCACCTACTGTAGCTGTTATGTCTATTGACTCGCCTAAGCAGATCAATAAGTCGTCTGACTCTATCTCTATCGATGGATCTGCAAATACTTCTACGTTCACTACATCTGAGATGTCTTCATTACAACTTGGTCCATCACAGTTATAGATCGCTCGGTATTGATAGACACCTGGAGATGACAAAAAGGTTGCCCCATTTGTTATCGTCGTCCGGCCATCTGAAAAATTCGTCCATGTTCCGCCCTGCTGTCTACGCTGCCATTGGATAGCGCAGCTGCCTGTTCCGCCACCTACTGTGGCTGTTATGTCTATTGACCCGCCAAGACAGATCGCTAAGTCGTCTGACTCTATATTTATGGATGGGTCTGCAAATACTTCTACGTTTACTACATTCGAGATGTCCTCATTACAACTTGGTCCATCACAGTTGTAGATCGCTCTGAATTGATAAACTCCCGGAGCATTTAAAATTCCTGTGCCAGCCGAAGGGCTTGTGCCAGTTACCCAATCTATCCATGGGCCTTGAGATCTTCGTTGCCACTGGATTGTACAATTACCTGTTCCGCCATTTTCTATTGCATTCAAAACAACAGTGGCTCCTAAACATACTTCTACATCACTTGAGGTGATGTTTATCGAAGGGTCTGCAAAAACCTCTATGTTGACTACGTTCGATATATCTTCATTACAATTCTCTCCATCACAATCATAGATAGCTCTGACTTGATAGATACCTGGAGCCGATAAAAAGTTTGTTCCTGCAGTAAATGTTGATTGTCCATTAGATGCATCTTCCCATGTGCCCCCTTGTGGCCTGCGCTGCCATTGGATGTCACAGCTGCCTAGTCCACCACTTACCATAGCAGTGATATCTACTCTCTCACCTTGGCAAACAGCTAAATCATCGGCTTGAATATTGATTGATGGAGCCTCAACAACATCAATTGTTATGCAGCTACTTACTTGATCACATTCTCCTCCTACACAACCAGAGTCACCACTAGCTGTTAGCAATAGTCTATAACGAGTTGAACCTATGTTGTCTGTAGGTGCTGTATAATTACGTTGAGTAGCGCCAGAAATATTTGTCCATGACGACTCATTATTGCACCCGCTGGTGGTTCTTTGCCATTGATAGGTTATATTATTAGTGTTGTTGGATGATATCTGAGGTTCGATCCTATACCCACTATCATCCTGACAAACGACGAGATCTTCACCAAGCTCTACATCTGGCACTCCTATGAATTCAACATTTAAGAAAATTTCGAATGGGCCACACTGTGTTCCTCCACCACCGTTTGATCTATTTACGAAAGTGGCACATGCGTTTGTAACATTAGGAGCTAACGTGATACTTTGATTGCACTCTTCAAATATGATACCCGGATCAACATTAACAACCTCCCACAATCCTTCACACAATATGCCATCGCAGGGATATACTTCATTGATGAATACAGGATCAACGGAACCTGAAACTATGCACTGCGAAACCTCGACGGTAGATGCAGGAGAAATAGGACAACACTCTTTTATCAAAGTCATTGCTTTTCCCGCGTTATTCTCGTTGCGACCAGGGTTTTCTAAGGCAGTACCTACATAACTCAAATCACTTGCCCTGTAGGCTGAAACGCAGTCGAATATAAGTTCATCAACCTCATTGGCTATAAAGATCATATCTGTTTCTGGAGAATAGACCAAACCTCTTGCCCTCGCTAGTCTGGTGGTATTAGTAGCTTGGGTCAGAAATCTTCCCTCACTATCATACTTCAATACATAAGTTGGGATCCGTTCATTTTGGAAGCCCGTGATATAGATATTGCCATCGTTATCAGTACTTACACCAGAAATACTTCCTAGGTCAATCGGAGTGGCCCGAGTGCCGGGTGTAATATTCTCTAATGTGACTGATGCATCTTCGAATATTAAGGGATCAATGCAATTATTACCATTAGGTGAGGCAACAGCCTCATCTAACTCTTCTTTTGTGAATACATAGACGTTGTTATTCTCTGCTGTGCCGTTTCCAGTTGCAGAAATCACTTCAGTAGTTGGGTTGTAACTTAGTCCCCACCACAGGCCACTCGGGTTTTTATTGGGACCTGCGTCATTGTAACATACTCTACCAACTTCAGTTCCTTCGCAAAGGTCATAAGCAGTAAGACCATTTCGTCGTGTTGTGTACACTGTATTTCCTATGCTAAACATATTGGTAAGAGTCGCATCATTAATTATATCCGTACTCTCGACTTCAAGTATCTCTCCATCACATGTGAATCTTCTAATTCTTTCCCCAGGTTGAGAACCTTCACCTATGTATAGAAATCCGTTGACATCCGTGGCTAGACCATGGTTAAATCTCAATTCTGATGGCTGATCATCTGGATACCAATAATCACCTCCATTAGCACCACGCACTTCTGTCAAAGTACCATCGGGATTAACAATGAGTTTAATCACAGCGTTTGCTGCAGGCTCATTCAGATATATCACTTCCTGACAATCACAGCCCACACCGTTACTCTGGCCCTCAATGATGCCGCAGAACAACGATATCAAAAGAAGCAAAAATGCTCTAGATGAATATGTGATCTTAGTTAGTGAAGAAAGGGAATTTGCCTTCTTGTTTGAGGCGATAAACTCACTTATAAATACAAGCGGGCTATTGCATATCCTATCAAACTGGATATCGCCCATAGGCATACTAGTCCTAATGGGTCTCTCGGTATATTTGGGGTTCATAGAGAGTTATTGTTAACTACAAATACATTCTCATGTTAGTTAACAATTGGTTTAATTGGGGTATTGACCTTGATCCAAAGTGAATCTCCTTCACTTGAAAGACATCTAAAAAACTAGTTGCCCACTACTCGGAAGAAGGTATTGACAGAAAAAAATGTCAACTACTTTACTCAATCAGATTAGAATGAAGTAATATATGTTCTCACAATTCTTTGTTTCTGATTGGCGCACAGAATTTTACATATTGTCTTTTAACATTCTGTTGGTCAACAAGTATTTGAACTTGTTCTTGTAAGAATTTTGGTGTTTCTGCAGCAGTTTGGGAGTATTGCAAAACCACTTTTACCATGAAATAAGGCAAATGACCAGAGATGTCTAGTCATCAAAAGAAATCTTAGTTCGTGACATAAAAAAAGAGGTGCCAACATGCTGTTGACACCTCTATATTATCATTTATAGCTTATCTATTTATTCGCTACCTGGTACATCGGAGAACAATCCGTTGTTGATCAAGAAGAGACCTTTGTCGACGACATTCACATCACCGGATAAGTTAAAGTCTCTCAAGAAGTAACTACTTGTTAGACCATTGTCTCTTAGCCATGCTGTAAGATCATTAGGATTAATATCCTTAGAGTCAAACGTGCCACTATCCTGATCACCGTTACCTGCAATCATACAGTAGACACCAGGTGTGATTTCCTTCTGACCTGATCCTAAGATTCTTCTGAAAGAATTACGGTTTCTAAAGTCATAAGTAATCGTACCATTCACAATAGGCACCTGAATGTGAGACATCACTACCAAGTGGTTTCTGTGTTCGATGACTACATAGTAATCTTCAGTAGGATCTAGGTTACAAATGTTGAAGCCTTCTACAAATTGTACATCACCATTCTCCATTAAGAGTCCGGCAACAGTTCCAACAGTAGACTCAGCACTTTCGTCAGATCTCAAGCTCACAAGTACCCAATCAACAACAGTTTGCTGATAGTTAGCATTTAAGCCTACAACTTCTCCTTCTTGTAAGAAGCTATCACCTTCTTGTCCAAAATGGAACCATGGCGATTGGCCATATGGTTGGCCTGCTTCAGTAAATGTACCGAAGAATGTACTTGGCGTTTGACCTGGTAAGTAACCAAGCTCGTTGAGCGTAGTATTCATTCTACCTAAGTCAGCATTGTATGCACCTTCTAACAACACCTGTGTATTGATTCCGACACATACACCTCCGTCAAGAACAAGTTCTGCTTCTACAAAGTCCTCATCATCCTCACTCTGATCTCCATCATCATTATTAGGAGTTGAGTCAGGGTCACCAGAGATACTACCTGTAATCTGAGCTATGTTTCTGTAATCACATTCTCTATCGAGGAAGTGTACTGCTCTAGCATTGAACGTGAGTGTAACAAACTCATCAGCTGCGATCTCAGGAAGTGTCCATAGGATTCTGTTTTGTGCCATAACTCCACCATTAGTTAAGTTAGTCACGTCAGTAAATCCATCAGGTAGGACATCTTCTACAGTCACACCGAATGCTGGATCTGGACCATTGTTAACGACGGTAATAGTAAACTCTACCATTTCGTTAGGTCCAACTCTTAGCTTGTCAATATCCTTTAGAAGCTCGAGATCAGCAATTCCTTCACCAACAGTAAAGGATACGCTTGCTTCATCATCTTCTGCAGGCTCACCATCCATATTATCAGGTGTACTATCAATATCAGTCTGATCCATATCAGTTACCTCAGCTCTGTTAATCACAGTTCTGCCAAGTGCATTTCCTGATACTGTCGCATCGAAAGTCAAGTCCATACTCTCACCTGGTGCTAGATTAAGTTCTAACCAGATGATACGGTCACCTAAGAAAATACCACTGTTAGAGATATTTCT
>CAYYBR010000302.1:0-4877 GCA_964470035.1 uncultured Saprospiraceae bacterium | reverse complement strand
AAGTGGTATCACTCCTATTATATCTATCATCAAGACGATACTAGAAGAAGAACCAAAGACCAGATGCCACCTGCTCTATGGTAACAAGAGTGAGCAGTCTGTAATCTTCAGAAAAGAATTAAACGATCTGGCGGACAAATACACTGGACAGTTCTTTTTAAAGGAGACCCTGTCTCAACCCACAAAGACTAAAGAAGGCGGACTGAAAGGCATGTTTTCAAGAGGCAAAGAATCTTGGACTGGGTGGAAAGGCAGACTAGATGGAAAAAAGGTGGATCTATATCTCCAAGATAACCCTCCTATGGCGCAGGAAGTGCATTACTTCGTCTGTGGACCAGGAGCGATGATAGATACCCTCATAGATCATCTAGAGCAGAGTGGTATACCTACCGAAAGGCTACACACCGAGCACTTTGTATCTAACGCACCTGCTGCCGCAGGTCTTGGAGCTATAGGTGCTAAAGTGAAGGTGCATCTTAATGGTCAGACTTTTGATGTAGAAGTACCACCAGAAAAGACCATCCTAGATGTCCTCATAGAGAACAAACACGATGCTCCCTACTCTTGTACGAGTGGTGCATGCTCTACATGTATAGCTAAACTCAAGAGCGGTACAGTGTCTATGGATGCTTGTTACGCTTTGGACGATGATGAAGTTAAGGATGGTTACATTTTAGTCTGCCAGAGCAGGGCGACAAGTCCAGAAGTAGAGCTTACCTTTGACACATAATTTTTAAGCAGTAACAGACATTTACCTCGAGTGAAAATAGAAGATATAGTAGCCATAAGTGGACTTCCTGGGCTTTACAAGGTTGTAACATCAAGAGCTAATGGGATGATAGTCGAAGAAATTCCTTCGGGGAAGTCGCGATTTGCCTCAGTAAGAAAACACCAATTTACACCACTGGGGACAGTAGCCATCTATACAGAAGATGACGCCATAGAAATCAGTAAAGTCTTCGAAGAAATTGCGAGTCAGGAGGCCGATAATCCTATACCTGCGTTATCAAATTCGCAGAAGGATCTCTTTGCATACTTCGCTAAGATCATACCTGATTATAGTAGAGATCAAGTGATGATCAGTGATGTCAAGAAGGTTATAAAATGGTATAACTTCTTAGTAAAACATGAGCTTTTCCCCTTTCAAGAGGAAGAACATAGTGGCGAAGAAGAATAATCACTACGCTGTCATATAGACATATTCTCAACTGATAAAAAGACTACAATACCACATGTCTGGTCATACTATGACAAAATGACCGAGATATCCATGTGGCAGGCATATTGATCATATAGAAAAAATATCTACAGACCTTAGATAGAACATGGACGAAAAAGATATCGATATAACTGAAGAAACATCCGCTCAAGATCAAAAGGATGCCCCTTCATCTGACCAAGTTGGAGATAAAGAGTCAGCATCTGAGACTCAAAATGAGGCACCTATGGAAAAACCAAAAAAGAAGGGTTGGGGCAGAGGAAAAAAGAACAAGGACAAAGAGCGAATCACAGAACTAGAGCAAGAACTCGGTGAAGCTAAGGATAAGTATCTGAGGCTTTTTGCAGAGTTTGATAACTACAAGAAGAGGACTGTCAAAGAACGGTTAGATCTCATAAGTACTGCAGGTAGAGATACTATATCGGCGATACTGCCTGTGCTCGATGATTTCGATAGGGCAAAGAAAAGTGCTGATGATGAAGCTAGTAGTGAGGTTTTTACCGAAGGAGTATTACTTGTATACAACAAGTTGCATGGTATCCTTACTTCCAAAGGGGTAACGCCCATGGAAAGCACCGGTGAGACATTTGACCCTGAGCTTCATGAGGCAATAACTGAGATCCCTGCTCCATCAGATGATATGAAAGGTAAGATCATAGACACGATAGAACAAGGGTACTTTTTGAATGACAAGATCATCCGCCATGCTAAAGTGGTAGTTGGCAAGTGACATAATCGATATGGCTAAAAGAGATTATTACGAGATCCTCGGCGTCCCAAAAAATGCGGCAGAAGGAGATATCAAAAAGGCCTATCGCAAGGTAGCTTTGAAATATCATCCTGATAGAAATCCTGATGATAAGGAAGCCGAGGACAAATTTAAAGAAGCTGCTGAGGCGTATGAGGTCCTTAGCGATGCCGACAAACGTGCTCGTTATGATCGATTTGGTCATGCTGGGGTCAATAATCAAGGAGGCTTCCGAGGCGGTGGCGGTATGAATATGGAAGATATCTTCGAGCACTTTGGAGATATCTTTGGTGACTCAGGAAGTCCTTTCGAAAGTTTTTTTGGAGGAGGAAGAAGGGCTCAGCAAAGAGGCCAGAGAGGATCCAACCTAAGGATCAAGGTAGCTTTGACATTGGAGGAGGTAGCAAGCGGAATCTCTAAAAAGATCAAGGTTAAAAAGCAATTAGCTTGCGATAAGTGTGGAGGATCGGGTGCAAAAGATGCATCATCAGTATCGACTTGTGGTACGTGTAAAGGATCAGGATATGTGCGACAGGTAAAAAGCACCTTCTTGGGTCAAATGCAGACCACTACCACATGTCCCACATGCAAAGGGTCAGGACAAACCGTTACTGCTAACTGTTCTAGCTGTAAAGGAGATGGTCGCATGTACTCTGAAGAGAGACTAGACATAGAGATACCTGCTGGTGTAGCAGAGGGTATGCAACTCTCAATGAGAGGAAAAGGAAACTCTGGTAAAAATGGAGGTCCAGCTGGAGATCTCTTAATTATCATCGAAGAGATAGAACATGCTGAACTGCTACGAGATGGCAACAATGTCATCTATGATCTCTTTCTAAACTTTGCAGATGCAGCACTTGGTACTTCTGTTCAAGTGCCGACGCTCGATGGCAAGGTTAAAATCAAGGTGCCTCCTGGAACTCAAGCAGGTAAGATATTTCGCTTGAAAGGAAAGGGTATACCAGAAGTGCAAGGTTATAAAAAAGGTGACCAGCTTATCAACGTAAATATCTGGACGCCTAAAAAACTGAATGAAACCGAAAAGGAGCTGCTTGAAAAGATGAGAGATATGAAAGCTTTTGTGCCAGCTCCTGGAAAAGATGAAAAAGGGTTCTTCGAAAGAATGAAGGATTTCTTCGACTAAAAGCCCATGAAACTCCTTTCTTATAGCCTTTTTGTTTGCTTTGTATTCTTATCATGCGGTGGTGATGGGACCAAGCTTTCATCCCACACTTTCCCCGCCGAAGGATGGTCTTCGCAAGACAAAGTCACCTTTGAGTCTATGAATATCACTGCCGACTCTGGTATATACCTAAGAGTTATATACACATATGACTATGGATATGAGAATCTGTATATCAATCTTGCGATAGATAATGAAGAGCCAAAAATTATCTCCGTGTCATTGATGGATGATATGGGACGATGGAAGGGTGTAAAGTCAGGTGATGATTACCTATATGACCATGACATCAGTCATGAAGCAAGTACTTTTACCAATACCATCTCTATCGAACAATATTCGAGAGATCCTATTCTTGAAGGAATAAAGGGTATCCAATTAGTTCAAAAGCCTTAAGCTGCCTGAACTAAGTATAAATCAACCAGTGATTATACGGCTACCGTCTTTCCTAGAAAGCGATCTACTGCTTTGCCTGCTCTTTCTACTACAGGATAATTAATCTTGTAGTACACCTTCTTCCCTTCACGCCTTCCTATAACTACACCAGCAAGCCTAAGTATCTTAAGATGTTGTGATGTTATGGACTGCTCTATCTGGAGTTGATGATAGATTTTGTTAACATTGGTTTCTCCCTTCTGATCTATAAATTCCAAGATCTTTAACCGAAGCGGGTGAGCTAATGCGCGCATGAGATTGCACGAATAGTTTAGCTTGTCGCTACTAAACCGAACCTTAGTTTGTTTCATTGAGTTTCCTTATTTCTTATCCGACCGTGAGCAAATATGAAGATTAATTCTCGGCTCACAAAGAAATATTACAAAAAAGTCTAATCTGAAAACTAAATTTTCGGATTAGACTTTCTATTTGTTCGGTCTAAATGCATTCAGAGCATAATAAACTCTAAATCAAATAACTATGGATTTTACTTAAAGTTCTAGCTTATCCAGCTAGATCTTCTACAAGGGTAGCGATCTGCTCTAGACGCTCATTGTTAAGCGAATAGTAGATGAACTTACCTTGTCTCTCTGTGATCACTACTCCAGCTCTTCTAAGGATAGCAAGGTGTTGCGATGCAACAGACTGCTCAAGCCTTAGTTTGATGTAGATATCAGTAACCGTCATCGTCTCTCCTGAGTCAAGTAGGTCAATGATTCTTTGGCGAAGTTTGTGATTCACTGCACGGAGTACCAAAACAGCTTTCCTTAGTTCAGTATAGTCTAGCTGAACACTGTCAGAGCCCTTCTTAAGCGTTACTGTTTCGTTTTTCTTACTTCTCATTAATAATAGGTTTTAAACAGTTTTCGAGTTGTTTCACTGTATAGAACCAAACATTATGCCGAATTGGCATTCTAGCCTTGCAAACCACCTGTCACATTGGTTGCAAGCCTTTGTATATCAACATATTATGAGAAGGATAGGTGCCCGATTAGTCTTAAGAATTTGCTAAATCTTTGGTTTGGGCACCGTGATATTAGGCATCTTAAAGTAGTTAGGGCTATGATATGCGATGTCTACAAAACCCTCAACTTGATACTTTTCCCAGGCGGGTATACTGAGAAAGGAAGCACGACACTCGATTTCCTGGTAATCTATAGAGCCAAATGGCTCAAATAGATCTCGGGCTTTGTCAACCCCAGTTCCAGCGATCATGACTTGTTGAAACTTCTCCACAAGCTTTTCTAGATACGCCTTCTCCCAGATGATACTTTGTATATCTTCTATTACTT
>CAYYBR010000301.1:0-4897 GCA_964470035.1 uncultured Saprospiraceae bacterium | reverse complement strand
GACTACAATATTTATACTTCTGATTCATTTGTATTACCAGCAGGTGATTATGTCTTGAGACTAGATGTAGTGACAAGTGCCTTTAACCTCAATTGGTTAGAATTTAAACTAGGAGGATGCACCCAGGCTGTAGGTAGTTTTTGCGACGACGGAGATGTCTGCACTGTAGGAGATGTCATCACTCAAGATTGTGGCTGTGTAGGTACTCTTGCTGATAGTGATGGTGATGGTATTTGTGATGCAGATGATGCATGCCCTGACCTTGATGATGCATTGATTGGAACATCATGTGATGATGGAAATCCAGCTACCTCAGGAGATGTCTATACCGCCGCTTGTACATGTGAGGGTGAGATTTCTTTTGAACCAGTAACTATAACTCTTGATGCTATCCATGATAGCTATCTTCAGGGATCTTCAAATTTTAATACCGACATACTACGTGTAGAAAAGAATAGAAGAACGAGTTATTTGAGATTTGATTTGAGCGCTGTGAACGGTACGATTCACTCGATAGATCTTATCATGACTGTTGCAGATGACCCAGGAAATGGCCTAATAACTGTCTCCAATGGCGATCATACAGATTGGACAGAAGATAATCTCACTATAGCTAATGCACCTAGTCCACTCGGAATTATTGGTTCTCTGGATCAACCCTATTCTAAAAACGATACTTATATCTGGAATCTCAACTCGGGAGACTTAACTTCTTCAGAGATATCACTGATCGTAGACCACGTCAATGGAAATGATGTATCATTTAAGTCAAGCGAACATGGAACGATCGCCCAACGCCCTCGTCTGGTTATCAACTTTACTCCTTCAGATGAGTGTAACCTCGTCGGACAGAGTTGTAATGATGGTGATGCTAATACAATCAATGATGTTTATCTGGATAATTGTGCATGCGAGGGAACAGTTGTAGGGCCAACTTCATTTGTAAATTTGGATCCTATAGACGATGCATATCTGCAGAATGGCAGTAGATACAACATTGCTATACTAAGGACAGAGAATAACAAAAGAACGAGCTATCTAAAGTTTGATCTGACTAACGTATCTGGACCGATCGTTAGAGCCGAACTTCATATGACAGTGAAGAGCGATCCAGGCCATGGAGAGATATCAGTAGCAACAGGAAGTCATAACAACTGGACTGAAAACAACCTGTCTAATGCTAACCGTCCTGACAGAGTGGAAGAAATTGGATTGCTAGACGGATCATTTCAAGAGGATGTAGCATATATATGGGACTTAATGGGCAGTGGATTTGTAGATGATGAGATTACTTTAATAGTAGATCACTTAAGTGGTAATGACGTAGCATTTGCCTCTAGCGAAAATTCAAACCAAGGTGCACGACCTTATTTGGTAGTAGAGTATGCTGATGATAGTCAAAATGTTGTTAGCTCTGAAAACCGCACGCTTGATAAGGCACAAATAGTTGATATAGATCACACACCCTGGCCAAATCCTTTCAACAATCAAATTAAACTCAAGCTGCATAGAGAATTGACCTATAGAAGTATTTCTATAGTCGATGTAAAGGGGCTTATAATAAGTCAGTTTGATCTTGCTGATATTCAAAGTTCAGATGAGATAAGTTTGCAGATAGACGGCGCTCCTGGGATTTATTTCCTACATGTCATAACCGACGAGACCAGTACAATAGAAAAATTGATTAAGCAGAATTAGTAAAATTTTATTCAGCTCATGGTATTCTTACCATGAGCTGAATACTTCTGTTAGCTTTAGCGTAATAAGATTTAACGGTCATCATTTAAGTCTTTGCTAACTCTAAGTTTCTGATAGTTAATTTCTGTTCAACATATAAGGCTGTTGATTAAGCCACGAATATCTTGTTGTGCTGAGTAATTTCCTAGGAATCTTTATGATGACATTGGGACTCTGACGCATACGTATCACTTTTAGAGTCACTTCTTCGATCATGCAAAGCTTGACTAAAATGACGTGTTGATTTCATATTGTTGACATCAATCATGCCGACATATTCCTAGATGAGTAATCCTCTACCTGCAGTAATCCCACTAGACTTTTCCGTGGAGCACTGATTTATACTACATTGCTTGATAAACTCGAGAATATGAAAAAGGTATTACTCTCTATACTTGGTTTGCTAGTGTTAGGTGTTGGAGGCTTAGCCATCTACATCTTTACCGCTCCGGACATCCCAGCTAATACAGATGATATCATCGAACAGATAACCGAGATGAATCTCCCAGAATTCTACACAGGTGAAGAAGGATATGCCCAGCATGACGAGGTACAATTGTGGTATGAGAAGATGGCTGCCCAAGGAAGTCAAACTAAAGGAACGGTCCTCCTTATCATGGGCTATACGTCGTCATCATTGATGTGGCCAGCTCACTTTTATAATCATTTTCTCGAAGCAGGTTATGATGTGATTCGATATGATCACCGTGATATCGGCAAATCTACATGGTCAGAGGAGTGGAGTGAAGAAGATCCTTATACACTTGAGGATATGGCTGCTGATGCTAGGGCTATACTTGACGACGCTGATGTAGACAAAGCGCATATCGTCGGTATTTCTATGGGAGGTATGATCGCCCAGACCTTTGCGATCAACTATCCGGAGATTACTCAGACGCTCACTTCTATGTCATCAACAGCTTACTTTGATGACGAAAGCTTGCCGGGCATTTGGCCAGAAACAGAGCGCAATATGGGTAGATATATCTTGAAGTATGCTATGGGCAAAGACGCTGAAACATTCTATAGATTTCGACTGACAGCCAAAGCACTATTTGCAGGGAAAAACTATGAGCCCGACTACCTCACTGATGCACTCAAGGCTCGCTACGAACTAGAAAAGCGCGGTGGGGTTAATGATCTCGCAAGTGAACGCCATGAAAAAGCTATACAAGTATCAGGTTCGAGATATGAAGCTCTAAAAAGCCTTGATGAACCTACACTCATCATACATGGTCGCGCCGATCCGCTCGTTAACTTTGCACATGGTGAGAAGACAGCCGCTCTTATACCAAATGCGAAGACACTCTACTTCGATGATCTCGGTCACGATATCCCTCCACAGTTTTCAGATGAGATGACAGAAGCTATCCTTCAGATGATGGATGAGCATAGCCCGGAGCCAGTAGTGGGAGATGAAGTAGTTAGTTTGGAGGCGAAGTGATCGATAGGGTAGCTTCACTTTCGTGAATGAGTCATAAGGATATATTATAAATGGAGGCCTTCTAATCAAAACCCTTATCGATAAATACATGAATTATTAAGTGGTATTATAATTTCATCTGGTTTGTCAGTTATCTAGCACTTATACAATATTATCGATACTATGGGATGTTATAGACGATACTAGTAACACCAACATTGCTCAGAAGGACATCTCTATGAAAAAGATAATGCCTACTATCAGTTTTATCTGTCTTTATATTCTTGCTTTCATCACTTCTTCCAACTTGTTGTTTTGTCAACAAAATTCTGATATCTATTTCCCAATAGTAGATAATGAGCTGATAGGATATATAAATATTAAAGGTGAAGAAATCATAAGCCCAAAGTATCGAAATGCCGGGCCTTTTAGTCAAGGCTTGGCACCAGTTAGAGCGGATGGAACATATGGTTATATTAATTCGAAAGATGAATATGCGATAGAAAGTCAATTTGATTATGCCGAATCATTTATAGATGGCATTGCTCGAGTTTATATAGATGGCAAGCCGTTTTTTATAGATAAGAAAGGGTGCATCCTTTTTGATCATGAATTCTTGACTTTGGAAGAGTTTGGTTCTTTGGACTATGCACGTGTTATGTCCAAAACTGAAAAGTGGGGAGTAGTTGATAAATCTGGAGGTTTGATTATTGACACTCTTTATAGTCGAGTAAGAATCCTTTCTAATCATTTATTTATTCTTGAGCAATATAGTGATGCAAAGTCAGGATCTAGGACAGTTTCCCTAGCATCAGCAAGTGGAGAGTTGCTGATTCCATTTGGCATATACTCAAGTATTGATGACTTCTCAGAAGGGCTTGCCAGGGCTAGGTTGATAGTAGAGCCTAAAGGGAGGTTTTTGGGTTCATATATGATTATTGATACAACAGGAGAAGTTCAACTTACTGAGAAAAGAAAAATTAGGAGCTCATATGACTCTAGATTTTCAGAAGGAAAAATCGTTGTTGATATTTATTCTATTGACCCGGATTCTATAACGGTTTGGTCGTCTGACAGTAGGCATTCTCATAAGGGTGTTGTTGATACAGGTGGGGATATAATTCTAGAAGGATCCAATTGGAAAGAATTGAGTGATTATTCGAAAAATCGAGCTTTAGTAAAGTTATATAATGACGACTGGTATCTGATAGATGATAAGGGTACTGCTATCAATTCAGTGCCATTTTTAGATGTGAATTTCAGTAACCACTCATCTAGCAGATTGTTTGAAAACGGATACGAGTTAGTCGAAGTCGAAGCGGGTTGGGTAGCTATAGATGAAGATGGAGACTACTTGGTTGCACCTCAAATTCTGAGTACCGGATACTTCAGGGAATATGGAAGCATAGTTGTATTCCGAGATGGTGATAAGTTCGGATACTGGGATATAGGTTCTAGAAAATCTGTAGCGCCTAAGTATGATCAGTTAATGATGACTCATAATTCTGATGAGGTGTTTTTTTATTCCATTGGTGAAGAATATGGTTATATCAACACGAGCGAAGATCTCATCTGGCGTTCGACAAATGAAGAAAAAGATACAAGGTCTTATTTGAATATTGACTTTATGAATCGTGGATACTTTTATGCACAATCATTTGACACCAGATATGAGGATGAAAGTTGGTATCAATCTTCAAATCTGCCTAAAAAAACAACATATGCTGAGTGGGAGTA
>CAYYBR010000300.1:0-4950 GCA_964470035.1 uncultured Saprospiraceae bacterium | reverse complement strand
GTGTATAATTATTGAACCTGATAAATCAAGTTTAAAAGCATTCAGTTTAATGAAAGAGAAAAAAGAACTTGAAAATTTGGAATTCGTTCATAAAGGAGCTTGGAGTGAAAGAAAGACGTTGAAGTTTTATATAGACCCGTCTCATCCAGCGACTAACTTTACTTCAGGTGTTAGAACTTATACATCAAAAGAAATGAGTTCTTATCATGAAGTAGAGATGGAAGCCGATTCCATAGATAATATTTTGGAGCAGAAGAATATAGCGAAAGTTGATTTAGTTAGCATTACTACTAATGGGGCAGAAGTAGAAATTTTGAAAGGCATGAAGAAGACGATATCTAACGGTCTTAAATATATCTGTCTAGCAAGAACTGGTGATAAATATATAGAGCTAATGAATTCATGTGGTTATGTTTTGTTTGCACATGATGATAGAGGCTATACTTTTAGGAGGGATGAATAAGGTAGTTGATAAATCAGTTTATTCTAATAATTGGTACAAACCAGGAAGTGCAATTCGTAGGTTACTATGGCTGGTCATTAGCGGTTTGTTTTATACTTCTCATCTCTTTCCATTTAATGGCATCAAACTATCTGTACTTCGACTATTTGGAGCTAAGATCGGGCGAAATTGCACCATAAAGCCCGGAGTTAAAATTAAGTACCCATGGTTTCTGGAAGTTGGAAATTATGTCGGTTTTGGTGAAGGTGTATGGATAGATAATTTGGCTAAAGTCACTATAGGAAATCAATGTACAATTTCTCAGGGAGCATATATCCTTACTGGTAATCACGATTATAAGAGTAGTTCTTTTGACCTTATTATTGCTGAGGTGCAAATAGAAGATGGTGTATGGATAGGGGCTAAAAGTATAGTTTGTCCAGGAAGCATATGTCGGTCCCATAGTGTTCTTGGTGTCGGCAGTATCTTGTCAGGGGAAGCAAAGTCGTATAGAATATATAGTGGAAATCCTGCGAGAGAGTTAAAGGAAAGGGTAATCGAGTGAAAAAGATTCATTTTTATAATACATACGAAATATCTGTACCAATTTGGAATTGGTTGTTTCCACATCTGAAAGAGAATGGATTTATCTGCAAGGGGATAATCAGCGGATCTAAATATAGAGAGAATAAGCAGTCAGAATTGTTTAGTGATTTGGTTAGTCTTCGTTTCAATAATAACATCCTCAAAGGAAAATTCTGGGATCATCTTTTTTATTTAATATTAGCTCCTCTTTATATATTAAGGCAAAGCAAAAAGGATTTGAATATATTCTATACACAACCTCCATTTGCATTACCATTACTTACTTTATTCTCTCGACTAAAGAGAATGCCATATGTAGTGCACGTAATGGACTACCATCCGGTTTTTATAAGACAGAGTGAGAACTGGTTAAGTAGTGTTGTTTTTAGAGTATTAAACTCTTTATATACTTATTCTATCAACAGAGCCGAAAAGGTCGTTGTCATTGGGAGATGCGCACATAAGATGCTAGTATTATTGGGCGTTCATCAAGAATTGATTTCAGTGATACCTAATCTGTCTTCGATTGAGCCCACAAACTATAAGGAACCCAAATTGCATCTTGAGCTGAGAAAAGAGTATTTAATTGATCAAGAGTATGTATTGCTCTATGCCGGCAATATGGGTCATGCTCATTTGTTTAGAACATTACTTCACGTCGCCAAACATTTTTCGAATAAAGTTCATTTCGTTTTTGTTGGGCACGGAGTACGTAGGCAAGAAATTCAGAAATATATAGATAAAAATAAGCCAGATAACATTTCACTGCTTCCCTATTTGAGTAGTGACGTATTTGAAAAGGTAGTAGAGTTGTCTCATTTTCACTTTATGTCGCTGAACAAAAGTTTCACCGGCGTTATGGTTCCGAGTAAATTCTATACTAGTCTGGCAAATGGAAAAATAGTGATATTTGAAGGGGATGAAGGTTGTGAGGTGGCTCAAGTGATAAAGGAGAATGGAATAGGAAGTGTTATAGAGTGCTCGAGTTACAAGAGTATGATTTCAGCTATTTCGGGTTTTATATCGAATAAAGAAAGAGTACTTGAACTGAGCAAGCTTTCCTATGAATTATATATGAAAGAGTTTCATTCAACCGAATATGTTAAACACTACTATCGTGTTATTGGCGATATCCAGTTTGGATGAGAAATTGAATTTGTGGTAATATAGTATACTGCCTATATGATTAAATATGAACAACAGTATAGAAAGGGAATTGCTGAATTTATGAATGTTCCGATAGATTCTGTCTCCTTATATTCCAAAGGACGTGTGGGTCTTTATGCATTATTAGATGTTTTAGGAGTCTCAGAGGGCGATGAGGTTATTTTACCAGCATATACTTGTGTGGTAGTTCCGAATGCCATAAAATACTTAGGAGCGAAACCAGTTTATGTTGACATTAACCCTCGCACTTATAATATCGAGCCCGAGCTCATAGCTCAGAAAATAACTCCAAGAACACGTATTATTATGGCTCAAAACACGTACGGTTTGTCGTCGGATATTGATAGTATTAGAGACCAGATCGGAAATAAGGATATAAAAATCTTAGAGGATTGTGCTCATGGTTTTGGTGGTAAATATAAAGGACAATTAAATGGTAAGAACGTTGATGGAGCATTCTTCTCTACTCAGTGGAATAAAACTTTTTCAACAGGCATAGGAGGCTTTGTTATTTCTAATAACGAACGATTGAAAAAAGGGTTGAGTGATTATTCAGAAGTACTGGGCAAAGAAGATTTTATAACGAATGTTAGTCTTTCTTTACAGATGCTGTTAAGAGATATGTTGGGTTATACTAATGGTTATTGGGCGGCGATTAAATTATATCGGCAGTTAACTTATTTCGGATTGTTGAAGGGGTCATCAACTGGCAGTGAAATAAGCGGTATTAAGATCCCTAAGGATTATTTGAAAAGTATTACTCCTTCCCAATGTAAAAGAGGAATCAAGGAAATTCTACGTATTAGCCAGAACTTAGAGAAAAGAGCTATTATAGGACAGTACTACGAAAGACTCTTCCGAGATCTTAGCCTTAAACCAGCCGAGATACCTTTCTATGCTACGCATACATTTATAAAGTATCCAGTACTGGTTAGAGACAGGGATTATATATTTGAAAAAGCAAAGAAGTACAATATACCTCTACATGATTGGTTTATGAGTGGCATACATCCTATTCAGAAGAATTACCAATTATGGAATTTTGATCCAAAGGAGTTTCCTAACTCTTCTTTAGTTGCATCACATATGGTCAATCTACCTACTGATAGCTATGTCACGCAAAAGATACTCAAGAGGATAGGTGAATTTATAACTGAATTTAGAGATTATTTTGTGTCATTTGAATATTTGAAAAGTCAAAACCAAGGGGTTGTTGATGTTTATTAAATTCAACGTTGTAATTATCCTAAGATATGGTAAAGCATTAATTCATCATATATGCAGAAGCTTGAACTAGGCGAAAAATTTTTCATCTACTTAGATTTGCATGAACCTCATTCTCCTGTAAGTAGGTTTCATGAAGGAACGAGAACTGATTCTATTATTCGTTTATACAGCTATGATACTATTTCAATAGGAGATGAAAGCATAGTGCCACATTATGGGATTAATCAACCATCTCCTCAGAAGAACTTTGAATTATTGAAAGAATTTTACGCATCAATAACAAATGCCGATATGAGGCTAAATGAGTATATCACTTCCTGGCGGAAAAATGGCTATGTTTCTGATAATACACTAATAATTTTCACATCTGATAATGGCGCCCATGGTAGCGCTCCTGATTCTTTTGGAAGCGAAGGACAGTTTTGCGAGTGGTGTCAAGACAGATGTGGGATATAGAGGAGGTATGTTAGTACCTGGACTTTTTCATTGGCCCAAAAAAAGATGGAATGATGGAAGAAGGTTCGATGGTGTTGTTACACATTATGATATAATGCCAACAGTAGCGAAATTGCTTAATTGCGAAGGTAAGGATAAATACCATGGTGAAGATATAAGCAGCATTGTTAATATGGAAGACACAGTAAGAGAACGTGGCGTCTACTGGTTTTTTGTTTTAGGCAATCATACAATCATAGAAGAAACCCAAGTGGAAAAATAGGTACTGGCGATCATCCAAATGGAATCAATGGAAAGTGGCCGAGTATATATCCGTCACAGAATATTGTTTCTAAATACATTTCACCCGATGGTAAGTATACTATTGTTGGAGGATTGCAGTGTTTACCTTCTAACATGACTGTAGGAGATTGGATTCAGAATGCTTCTTATGAAGGACATCAAATGTACGATATAACTGAGGACCCTCTTGAATTGAAGCCGTTGACCATAGACAATGATATATTAAAGGAGTTTAACTTTTGGGATAGTTTAGTTCGGAATAATGCAAATTTGTGTTTGGAGCCAAGAAGACGTCAGGTTAATTGCAGGGAATAGTGTAATAAGTTCAATTCTTAGGAAGATTCTTAATTGAAGAGAAACATGGTATCATATGTCAAAGCTACTATTTGAGCCGATTATCATTATTGGTGCTGCGCGTTCAGGAACGAAAATTTTGCGAGATACAATTGCTAGCCATCCCTTAATATCTTCTATAGATTATGATATAAATTTTATTTGGAAAAAGTATAATGAAGTTATTGGACATGATGCTTTAGTAAAAGATCACGCAAATGCTTTAATAATTAAATTTGTGCATGATTATTTCAACTCTAAACTGCGAGGTAACAAATACATTGTAGAGAAAACAGTAAGTAATTCTCTCCGAATCCCTTTCACGAAAAAAGTATTTCCTAATGCCAAATTTGTTTATTTAATCAGAGATGGAAGAGATGTAGTTGAGTCTGTATTGAGACAATGGGGTAGTGCTCCCGATAAATTGTATTTATTCAAGAAAATGCTCTCTGTACCTG
>CAYYBR010000299.1:0-4980 GCA_964470035.1 uncultured Saprospiraceae bacterium | reverse complement strand
GTTTTCATACGTATGTTGCAGTTAATTAACAACATCGATATAATTGATTTAGAGAAGGCTACTTTCGATAAAGGAACATCTGAAGCAGAACTAATGTCTCGCGCTTCAAGTGCTTTTTTATCGTGGTTTACAGATATACAACCTGCTACTTGTAATGTAGACGTCATATGTGGAAAAGGTAACAACGGTGCGGATGGTTTTCTGATAGCCAAAGGGTTAAATGACAGAGGATATCGAGTGCGCATCTTACTAATCGGCCATGTTAAAAGATTGGGTGCCAACAAGTTACACCTAAATATGATCAAAGATCGAACCGCGATAAATATACTACATATAACAACTGCAGCGGACCTACTTTCAGTTAAATCAACAACGGTTCTTATAGACGCCATCCTCGGTCATGGTATTAATCGGCCTGTAACTGGTGCGCTTTCGCAAATAATAACAGCATGTAACCTTAGTTATGAAACCATCTACGGAGTAGATACGCCATCAGGGTTGGGTGATTATTCTGGCGAGGTCCTAGTGGCCATGAAATGTACCGCTTCGCTCGCTTTTGAATTTCCCAAAGTGTCATTCTTTAATTCTGCCGCAGCAGAGTATACCGGGGAATGGTCTTATACAAGCATCGGACTTGATAAAAGTAACCTACATAACTATTCATCCAAGACTCATCTTATACTAGAAGAAGATCTACGTAAAGTATTATCACCCAGAAATTTTGCTACACATAAGGGAAAACTAGGAAGAGTGCTTCATGTCTTAGGTCACAGTGAGATGAGAGGTGCTGGAATTTTAGCAGCACAAGCTTCCATATCTGCAGGTGCTGGCGTCACTTATGGCTATAGTCTTGACAAAACTTCCCAAGCTTGTATTCCTGAGATAGCTTGGATTACGTCGATAGCAGATGAGCACTTCATGAGTAAAATAGACGTGATCGCGATTGGATCAGGACTAGGTACTACCGATGTTTCTATAGCTTGTCTAGATAAAGTACTCGAGTTACGACATATTCATCTAGTCTTAGATGCAGACGCTTTAAATATCATATCGACTAAAGAGTGGCTCGATCGGATACCTAAGGGTGCAATACTTACGCCGCACATCGGTGAATTTAATCGACTCTTCCCTGGGTGTAAATCTCATCATGATCGCATAGAAAAGCAAAGGAGATATAGCCAAGAAAAAGAAGTTACCATTATCCTCAAAGGACCTTATACCTCAACTAGTGATAAGGATGGAAATATTTACTATAACAAAACGGGCAACCCTTCCTTAGCAAAAGGAGGTTCTGGCGATGTTCTTACAGGCATAGTTGCAGCACTTAGAGCTGATCCTGACCTTACTCCGCATCAAGCTGGCTATATTGGCTCTTATCTTCATGGTCTGGCTGCAGACTTGTACGTTGATAAACATCATGAAAGGTCGTTAACCCCGCTTCGATTGATCGATTACATAGATACTGCATTAGTAAAAATAACGCGATGAAGAAGATATGTATACTGAGTGGTGCTGGCATGAGTGCTGAAAGTGGGATTAAGACTTTCCGTGATGCTGGAGGTCTCTGGGAAGGTCACGACGTCATGGAGGTAGCATCACCTGAGGGCTATGCACGAAATCCTGACTTAGTATTAGAGTTCTACAACCAGAGAAGAAAGCAACTGTCAGAGGTAGAACCTAATTATGCCCATAAGGCACTAGTACAATTGGAAGATCATCTCAACACAGTGATCATAACTCAAAATGTTGATGATCTTCATGAACGAGCAGGCAGCAATCATATCATACATCTACATGGAGAGTTACGAAAAGTACGAAGCGAGAAGAATCCAGCTCATGTAGTTTCTTGCTACAACGATATCGTAGTAGGCGATCTATGTCCCGATGGCGGCCAATTACGTCCGCATATAGTTTGGTTTGGAGAAGCCGTACCCCAATTAGAAAACGCTATCAATGAAATCATAGATGCTGACTTCGTCATGATCATAGGCACTTCTATGCAAGTGTATCCTGCCGCAAGTCTAACAGCATATGCACCTGCACACGCCAAAATATTTTACATAGATCCGAAGCCTCAGATAAATTATGAGCTTGGTCGACAAAAGGATCGACTCTCTCTTTACGAAGGACTCGCTACTCAAGTCATCGATCAAGCTATCAAGGAAGTGCTAGATATGATTTAACTACCACACATCAAGCAGCCTTCTTCCATCGTACATACTTCCCCTTCGATTACCTCCTGTTGTGGCACTTCTTCGCTTGTGTCTTGCACTGTCGTTTTCTGGTGCTTCTGACTTACAGTAAACTTGATAGGGTCAACTGCAGCTTTAGACCTCAGATAGTACATACCGGTTTTTAGACCTTTCTGCCATGCATAAAAGTGCATAGATGTGAGTTTTCCAAAGTTCGGACTCGCTACAAAGAGATTAAGGCTCTGGCTTTGACATACATAGGCTCCTCTATCAGCAGCTAAATCTATGATCACCTTCTGACTTATCTCCCAGACTGTTTTATACAGATCTTTTAGATCCTGTGGAATATCAGGGAAGTCTTGAACACTTCCATTAGAGACCATTAATCTTTCTTTCATGTCTTCATCCCACAATCCTCTCTCGATAAGATCTTTTAAAAGGTGCTTATTAACAATAATGTATTCACCACTCAAGGTCCTACGTGAGTATAGATTAGATGTATATGGCTCGATGCACTCATTGTTACCTAAGATCTGCGAAGTAGATGCTGTAGGCATAGGTGCTAAGAGCAGACTATTACGAAGTCCTGTCTCTTTAATTTCTTCTTTTAACCCTGACCAATCATAACGATCTGACGGAGTAACATCCCATAGATCAAACTGAAGAAGTCCCTCACTCGACGGTGATCCTTTGAAGGTTTCATAAGCTCCATTCTTTTTGGCAAGTTCATTTGACTCTAGAACCGCTGCATGATAAATGGTCTCGAAGATATCTTTGTTAAGCTGCTTTGCTTCGGGACTATCAAAAGGGTGCCTCATAAGTATGAAGGCATCTGCCAATCCTTGGACACCTATACCTATCGGTCGATGTCTCATATTAGAGCGCTCCGCCTCGGGTACCGGGTAATAGTTTATATCGATGATCTTATTGAGGTTTCGAGTGACAACTCTTGTTACTCGATGAAGCTCTTCAAAATCAAACTGATTGTCTTTTATAAACTTTGGAAGCGAGATAGACGCAAGATTACAAACTGCTACTTCATCAGGAGATGTATACTCTAAAATCTCTGTACATAGATTACTAGAGCGAATGGTACCAAGGTTTTTCTGGTTAGACTTTTCGTTACATGCATCCTTATAGAGTATATATGGTGTGCCTGTCTCTATTTGAGACTCTAGTATAGCAAACCATAACTCTTGTGCTTTGATTGTTTTTCTAGCTCTTCCTTCTTCTTCGTACTGCGTAAATAGCTGATTGAATTTTTCTCCATAGCTATCATATAACCCAGGACATTCATTGGGACAGAAAAGAGACCATGTTCCATCCTCTTTCACTCTTTGCATAAAGAGATCTGGTATCCACATAGCATAGAAGAGATCTCTAGCTCTCATCTCTTCTTTTCCATGATTCTTTTTGAGATCAAGGAAGTCAAAAACATCTGCATGCCATGGTTCAATGTACATGGCAAAAGCACCTTTTCTCTTTCCTCCACCTTGATCCACATATCTCGCGGTGTCATTAAAAACTTTGAGCATAGGTACGATGCCATTAGATGTACCTCCTGTTCCTTTTATGTAACTGCCTTTGGCTCTTACGTTATGAATACTGAGGCCTATACCTCCAGCTGACTGACTGATCTTTGCACATCTTGATAAGGTCTCAAAAATCCCTGGGATGCTGTCATCTGTCATAGAAAGCAAGAAACATGAGCTCAACTGTGGCTTAGGTGTTCCTGCATTAAATAAGGTAGGCGTAGCGTGGATGAACCACTTCTCTGACATCAGATTATATGTTTCTATCGCTGCTTCTATATCCTCATCATGTATACCTACAGCAGCTCTCATAAGCATGTGCTGCGGTCTTTCAACTACAACACCACTCATCCTAAGAAGGTAGGACCTTTCTAGTGTCTTGAATCCAAAGTAATCGAAGTCATAGTCCCGATCATATATTATAGAGGAGTCAAGTATGTCGCTGTTCTCCCTTATTGTCTTAATTGTCTTATCACTGATTAATCCAGCTTTAGCGCCAGTCTTGGGATCGATGTAGTCATATAAAGCCTCCATCGTGGCAGTAAAGGATTTATCGGTGTTTTTATGGAGATTAGATATGGCTATTCTTGCTGCAAGAATAGCATAATCTGGATGATGAGCTGCCATAGAAGCAGAAGTCTCAGCAGCCAAATTATCTAGCTCGGTAGTACTTACACCGTCATATAATCCTTGGATTACTTTCTTCGCGATCTCTAGTGGTTCGACATGATTAGGGTCTAAACCATAACATAATTTCTTGATCCTAGCTGTGATCTTATCAAAAGACACAGACTCTGTCTTTCCACTTCTCTTTACTACCTGCATTGTTTAGGTTTTAGATTTAAGGTGACTGATGGTACGTTGGTTAGGGTGGGTTGGTAGTAAACTATACTAGAAGTCTTCGTCCATTGAGAAGACTTGTTTCTCTTTGTCTGCCATCACTCCAGCTTTTTGATAGTCTCCAACTCTTTTCTCAAAAAAGTTAGTCTTACCCTGAAGTGATATAAGTTCCATCCACGGGAATGGATTTTCAACATTATACACTTTCTCATTTCCTAGTGCCGCAAGCAATCTATCAGCAACAAACTCTATATACTGACACATCAGGTCTGAGTTCATACCGATCAGATTAACCGGTAGAGCATCTGATACAAACTCTTTCTCTATATCCACAGCACTGACTATCATCTCTTGGATCGTGGACTTAGGTAACTTGTACTGGATATGTTGGTTATATAAGAGACATGCAAAATCAC
>CAYYBR010000298.1:0-5010 GCA_964470035.1 uncultured Saprospiraceae bacterium | reverse complement strand
ACGAGATCTAGTACGGTCTCGTGGGCTCGGAGATGTGTATAAGAGACAGAATCTTCACTTATATATATTCGGTTTCCCAGACTTTTAACGCTGACTTTATCAGGTATCTGAATGAAGATGGGCTCTCTTATAAGGAGAGTATACTCGGGTGCAATCTCTTGGATACCAGATTTGGCATTTTATCGAGAAAGAAAAAGGTAAAGTTTAAGTACTTCCTTATGAAGCCTGAGAACTACATTATCCTCCGAGTTGATAATATAGGTGAGATACCTCCCAATACTACAGTGATTAACATTGATGATGGTAAGAATTCTCGTACGATAGTACTTAACTCCGATCTGGGCATGAGTGAGGCGATAAGGACCGAATGAGAGGAATATAAATAATATGCAGCGCCCAAATAATAACCGCCTAAGATCAGATCTCATTCAGAAACTTTTGTATAGAATCCAGGTTTACCGTTATATCCCGTTTTTGGTATTCACCTTTTTTTGTTGGATCAGGTAACAAGTTATCCGTGTAATCTGGCTCTATGCCATTACTACAATAATATTCCACCCCAGTTCTCACGCACCCATAAAATGACGCTGTGCCATAATAAGGGGAAAAGATCTCCATAATCTTTGTTTGAGGTCTGCAAAAGACAACGTTACTTAATCCAGCTCCATGAGGAGATATAATTACTTTTGATAAATAGAAAAGAGAAGCCTGTTCGGTAAGACTTAAATCCTCTAGGTAAACCTTCCTAAATCCATATGGCTTTATAAGATCAACAAGATCATCTTCATTAGTGATTCTTCTTCTGTTGCTTTTGTTTCTTGATATATAAATTCTATTTGAATTTAATAGTTTGTGATCTTTAATAGGGACAAAGGAATTTTGGAAAAACCTCTGTGCCCATGGTGTATAGCTGTGTTTGGAATGTCTAAAATCACGTCCTGAACTACTTGATACTATGAGCCTATCAACTTTTAAGCACATTTCATAATTCATGTTTATAATATTGTTATCATCGACTCCTAAGCTTCTAAAAGTATCTTTCTGGAATTTTTGTGAATAATCAGCGACAATATATTTGAAGATTGAATTATCCTCGCGAGCACAAACTGGAATTCTCGTAACCCAATCCAATAACCAATGACAAAAGTTTGTTTTGAAGATCTGATCAGCAAGCATGATCGAAGATCCCTTGATATGTTCTATTTTTCCGTTTTTGAGAAATTCAATAAAGAGCTTACTTGTAAAAATGAATTCACAGTTTGGAGACGAGCACTCTTCTATTAGATTTAGTTGAGAATCAAAAACAGCAAATAACCCTCGGAAATAGAATAAATAAGCATTTGTAATTTCGTATTTAGTTATACTTGGGATGAAAGTGTATTTGCCGATAAATTGATTTATGGCGTAGTTAACCGTATCGAAGCTTTTAGGCCGTGGGTCAAGACGAATTTTCTCACTTTCTGAAAAAATGGTTTTTTTGATTATAGAATTTTTTGCAAAAACGGGTAGAGTAATATCATGACCAGCAATTTCTAAGAACGTTGTGGAAAGTTGTTTTTGATCCAGTAAAGAGAGAACATCTTCTCGTCCTAGAGCCTCTAGAGTATCGCGAAATTTTCTCTGTAGAACTGTATCGTGCGGCCTATTATATAGGATTTTGAACCACGCATCAACGATCTCTTTTTGACCTTTGATTATTTGGTTTTCAATCAAATATAGAATAGCCGTAGCCTGTTTATTTGGTGGAAGGTGCTTCGTAAGTAATATAGGAGTCTTTGCCATAACTACTTAACCCTCTGACCATGCTTAATCACCATGTCTACATCACTTAGAAGCGGTGTCCACCGAAGAACATCTCCTTTGACAGCTATGATATCTGCAAATTGGTTGATATATTCAGTAAGCCAGTGAGCATAGTCACCATGACCAGTGATCATAGGATGGACATGCATATCCCATAAGCCTGAGAGGACAGACGTGCCTTCTGCATTTTCTGGGCTATCCGTACTGCTTTGATGACTTACTTTTATGATTTTATCTTCTTCAATGATGATGACACCATTATATATAGGTTGGCCTCCAAAGCCATCTATGAGCGTTCCGCCTACTAGCGTTTTTATCTGTGTCTGCGAAGTATATCCGCAAAACATGACTATAAGAGAGGTAAGTATTATTTTCATTTGGAAAAGATAGTAAATTGAAACACAGATGACAGAATTTCTTGTTTTTTGTGTATTGCTCGGACCTTCATTACATAGTTTTGTAAAGTTTTTTAGTAGCATTTTAAATCCTTACTAATCAGCTATATTAGTTCTCAGGTTTATGCCCATTTCATCAGACACCATAAAAAATGTACTCGTCGACGATTACCAGATCATCAATGACAGTCTTGTCTTATTGTTAGAAACAATAGAGGTGTTAGACACCTTTAAATAAAGGTAACAGAAAGGTGATATATGCCCTTGAAACTTCTTATGACACCTTTTTAATAGTGTCACCCTAGCAAGATTCGATGGTTTGTCAGAGATCTCGCGACAAGACTTCCATTAATAATCATATCTTACATTCTTTATATATGTTATGATATGAGAATCATTTTATTAACTATATTCATCTTTGCTTATATATATTCCTTTTCCCAGACTTTTAATGCTGACTTTATCAGATATCTGAATGAAGATGGGCTCTCTTATAAGGAGTATACACGGGTGCAATCTCTTGGATACCAGAGTTGGCATTTTATCGAGAAAAATAAATTACCAGAAGACGAATATTCATTCATATCTCCTGCAGAATATAAGTTAGTACCTATCATCAATGAAGACTACAACCACATACTCTTTGATCAAGGGAGCTTTTCGTTGATAAAAGAAGATACGTTAAGAGATGAGTTGATCATCAAAGATGGCCTCTATATTTTCCAGAATAGTCCCGAAAAAGATAACGATGGGTTCTACGGCAACTCAGCGAAGCCAGATGGCTTCAAAGTGTTCAACTACGTCTGGGTTTTTCCAGAGAATATCAAGGTTGAGACATATGAATCTAATAGGGATGGACAGTGGCGGTTAGAAAACAACACCCTCTCCTATATTGGGTACCAAGTCAATAACCTTTTATTCAAGATAACTTATCGTACAGCAGAAGCCATACCTCTCCATCTTAATAATCGCAACGTCGTCTTAAAGGATACCGTACAAGTCAAAAACAAAGCCATAACGATCAGCATATGGGATGATAGCAAGATCGATAATGATGTCATTTCTATCAAGCTTAATGACGAATGGATTGTGAAATATCTTGAAGCGAAGCAAGAAAAGGTAAAATTTAAGTACTTCCTTACGAAGCCTGAGAACTACATTATCCTCCGAGTTGATAATATAGGTGAGATACCTCCTAATACTACAGCGGTTAATATAGATGATGGTAAGAATTCTCGTACGATAGTACTTAACTCCGATCTGGGCATGAGTGAGGCGATAAGGATCAACTTAGATCTGGAGTGAAGGAATTAACTATTCATAGGACAACAAAGAATATTTTCGGGTGGTACAATGAAAGGTATACTGGGCATATCGGCATATTATCATGATTCTGCGGCGGCTATCGTAGTCGATGGAGAAATTGTCGCTGCCGTACAAGAAGAGAGATTCACAAGAAAGAAGCATACTCCAGATTTTCCTATCAACGCGATCCAGTATTGCCTTGAAGAATCTGGACTATCTATAGATGAGTTAGCTGCAGTTATATTTTATGATAAACCATTTTTAAAATTTGAGAGACTTTTAGAGACTTACTATACTTTTTCACCTAAAGGAATTCTTTCATTTTTAAAAGCGATACCTGTCTGGCTCAGAGAAAAGCTCTTTCTGAAAAAACAGATTTATGACGGGTTAAAAAAAATAGAGCCTTATGATAAAAAGAAATTGCGACTGCTTTTTTCAGAGCATCACCTTTCACATGCTGCAAGCGCATTCTTTGCAAGCAATTATGATGAAGCTGCCATTTTAACTATTGATGGAGTAGGCGAGTGGTCGACTTCTACAATTGGTATAGGCAAAGAGAATAATATTAGAACACTCAAGGAACTAGAATTCCCTCATTCTGTAGGCTTGCTTTATAGTGCCTTTACTTACTACTTAGGATTTAAGGTGAACTCTGGAGAATATAAACTCATGGGCCTTGCACCGTATGGCATATCGGATAGTGATGAAGTGAAGAAATTCAAAGAAAAAATTCAAGCAGCCCTCATTGATATTAAACCTGATGGATCTATCTGGTTAAACCAAGACTACTTTAGCTATGCGACAGGCCTAAAGATGACGAAGGATAAAAAGTGGAAAGAACTATTTGGTTTCCCAAGGAGATTGCCTGAGTCGAAATTAGAACAGTTTCATTGTAACCTTGCTATGGCCATACAGCATGTCATTGAAACGATTGTTTTAAAAATGGCCAAAACCGCAAAAGACCTTTCTAATCTGGATAGACTTTGCATGGCTGGCGGAGTGGCGTTGAATTGCGTGTCTAATGGCAAGCTGCTAAAATCTAAGCTCTTTAAAGAGATCTACATTCAGCCTGCGGCTGGTGATGCTGGTGGTGCATTAGGAGCAGCACTGGCAGCTTATCATTTGTATTTTGAAGAGCCTAGAACATACTCCTCTGACTACGATCTGATGAAAGGAGCTTACCTAGGTCCTGGATATTCTAGAAAAGAAATAGAATTTATAAATAGAAAGAATAAAGCTGTTTATAGAGAGGTAACAGATCATTTAAAGTTAACAGAATTTGTTGCAAGAAAAATAGCTGATGGATGTATCGTGGGCTGGTATCAAGGAAGAATGGAGTATGGACCCAGAGCACTGGGAAATAGAAGTATTCTAGGTGATGCCAGAAATCCTAGAATGCAAAATAAAATAAATCAAAGTATAAAATATAGAGAGAATTTTAGACCTTTTGCTCCTTCTGTTCTTGAAGAAGACGCATCATTGTACTTTGATTGTGATGCTGCTTCAC
>CAYYBR010000297.1:0-5022 GCA_964470035.1 uncultured Saprospiraceae bacterium | reverse complement strand
TACGAGATCTAGTACGGTCTCGTGGGCTCGGAGATGTGTATAAGAGACAGGTGCAAAATGTTTATTCATGATGATAATTTAGAAATGCAAAAGTATATAAATTATTTAAAATGTAAGTATTACTAACATAAATATAAGTTGTCATTAAACACGCGTTAGTTCATATTGTTTGTTAATAAGTAATAGTTTTATACTTTTCGGTTTATATGGTCATCACGACGTCAGTTTCTATTCCAAGTGGATTGTACTTGAGAGACCCACTGCAGACGGAACTTGGTAGAAATATCATCCGGCACAGTGTTGTTCTCATAGATGAGATTGGTTTTGAGGCATTCACCTTCAAGAAGCTCGCCCTACGGATGGGTTCTAATGAAACTTCCCTTTATAGGTACTTTGAGAACAAACACTTGCTATTACTATATCTCGTGATCTGGTATTGGAACTGGGTCAGCTATCTGATAGACTATAACACCCATAATATCGATGACCCAAAGCGCAAGCTTGACATCATCGTCGACAATCTCATCGAAGCTGCACGAGAAAACCCCGAGGTCACTTTTGTCAATGAGATGATCCTACATCGCATCATCGTCGCTGAGTCTGCTAAGGCCTATCACACTAAGGCCGTTGACAATGAAAACAAGGATGGCTTTTTCGCAAGTTACAAAGAGCTTACCCAGAAGATCGCTGACGTCATCGAGGCTATAGATGGCTCCTTTCCCTATCCTCATTCATTTGCCACTAATCTCTTTGAGATGGCTAATAATCAGATCTTTTTTGCGGAGCACCTGCCCAAGTTGACAGACATAGCCGTGAGGGGCGAGGATTTTCATGAAGTAAAAGAGCTGCTAAGGTTTTATATCGACCGCGTACTATATAAGAAGTGATATGGGATATCACGACATGCTTTATGCCATCATAGAGACATCTTTACCAGCGCTTTCGCAAATATCTACTGAAGAATATAACCGTAAGGATGATCCTGCCCGGTGGTCAAAGAAGGAACTGCTAGGGCATCTTGTTGATTCAGCATATAACAACCATCAAAGATTGATCCGTGCAGACAAGCAAATAAATCTCTGCTTTCCAGGATATGCCCAAGATGATTGGGTGAGGAAAAACAATTATCAAAATCGAGAACCAGATGAGATTCTTCACCTTTGGTCGAGTAGTAATCGTCATTTGGCGATTCTCATCTCTCAATTGAGTTCAGATATATTATCTAGAAAAACGAAAGATCACAACTTTGATAAGATCTGTATGAATCTGCTTCACCATGAAGAAACTACATCCTTGTCTTATCTTGTTTGGGATTATATTTTTCATCTAGAACATCATCTATCGCAGTTGCTGCCAAAGTACGATAGAAGGTTGAATGATGATGTTTACTATTAGATACTACACCTATGACTGATCGTATAGTTGGGTTTTCTGCCATCCTCATAAGTTTACTGACTCTGATCATCTTTATTTATCAGACTAACATCATGCATCAGCAGAGCAGGTTGTCAGTCAAGCCAAGGCTATTGTTTAGTTCTAACTTGGGTTATGTAAATGATAGCCTTTTTGTTTATTCTGTTTTTCTGGAGAATAAAGGAATAGGGCCTGCCATCATTGATTCTAGTTTTGTTTTGTACGATGGCAAAAAGTATTACAATGACTGGGAGTATTTCTTTAATGAAGAAACTCCAGCTCTCCATGAATATGGTGAGTTTGTCGGTTATTCTAATATAGCGGTAGGAGGGACCCTCAGTGCGGATGAAGAAAAGCGATTGTTCTCATATCAGTGCCCCATTTCTAAGTATCCCAAAGTACTCGAATACTTAGATATCACTGAGGATGAGGACGATCTTCCCCTTGACATGACAGTATATTATCACTCGATCTACGAAGATGATAAGTGGGTGGTGAATAGTAATAAGTTACCGAAGAGGATAGATTAGATTGCACCTTGCCATCGTGTGCCATGGCTTGCAGTCTTCACTAAATACTAATGTTTAATCCTTATCAGAGTGCTTGTGCTTAGCCTTTCGTTCCTTTGTCAGTCGATACAAAGGAACCTAAAAATCTTGTCCTGCTAATGCTCGCTTGATAGGTTCTTAGCCTTTTCGATTGAATAACTTTCAGTTTAGCTCTTATTACACCTCGTCATAAAATCTCTGCTTGGAAAATGATATGATCTGGCATTAAGCCCGCAATCCAGTAGGTTGCGGTTCTCTCGCTCAGGTGCTCTGGCACCTGAGGTCTCTTATAGAGACTAAACTCTTTCAAGCTTACGAGATTTTATTCAATGGCGAGTCATACCAGGACATGTCACGCTTTTAGCGTGAAAAAAACCAATTATGCTGAAAGCATAAACGTCGTGGATCCATTTGCCCTAGGAGATGATTTCTGCGAGGTTGGTCTGTGGGTTTGGGAAATCATCAAACGAGTAAGTAAGAGCCTACGCTTGATAGGAGATGACTGAACACAAGCAAAGCAAATATTTGCACGACAAGATTTTTACGTCTTTTTGTATCGACTGACAAAAAGACAATGAGAATTAGACGTTAGAGCAGGGCTAAGGGCTGCAAGAAGAAAACCTAGAAGCGCGAAAGCTATTGTTTGAGGCATGTTCATATAAGTACTATGGTATTAAGTCGGCTCCTTCGGCCTAATTCTTAACACGTAAATCGACTGACCACGAATAAGTAGAAGACCTGATACTTGGACTTAGTACGGCGTAAGTGACTATATTTTCTAATTTGTACATGAATATATCAACATGAACAACTCAGCCCTCTCTACAGAACTCTCCTCCTGGCGATCCAAAGGCACTTTCATATCCTACGGTCCTTTTCAGCACCAAGTCTTTGTGATGGAATTAGGAGAGCCATCAGCAAGTGTAGATAAGACCTTGCTTCTACTTCATGGATTTCCAGAGTCATCTTACTCTTATCACGCTGTAGTTGATGGTCTGCTAGAAGTGTTTGATAGGATCATACTTTTCGATATGATCGGATATGGTCATAGCGACAAACCGATAGAGAAATACTCATATTCGTTGATGGATCAGGCGGATACGGCCTTTGCTGTATGGCGTCATTTTGGCATTACGGGTGGTCACATGTTATCGCATGATATGGGAGATAGTGTTGCCACTGAGATCCTTGCGCGGCATGAAAATCATATGATGCCCGCTTGGTTCTCAGATGGGCTACAGAGTTGCACCTTTACCAATGGATCAATGGTGCTAGATCTTGCTGATCTTAGAATCACTCAAAAGATACTCCTGTCGAAGTATGGTCACATCATGCAGAATGTTACCACTTTCAAGCTTTTTAGTCAGCAAGTGAAGAGTGCCCATGGTAATGCGAACTTAAGCGATGAAGAAGTAGATCGACTCTGGGAGGCCAATACTCTGAATGATGGACACAAGAAAACCTACCTCTCCATCAGATACCTCAATGATCGCAAGAAGTTTGAAAAGACGCGATGGTTGCCAGCACTAGGTGTCACAAAGCTTCCTGTACATATATGTTGGGGCGATGAAGATGCAGTGGCTCGAGTGGAGATGGCTCACTTTCTAAAGAAGAACATTTGTAAAAACGCCACACTTACCATCATGCAGGGCTTAGGCCACTTTTGCCAACTAGGGAGTGCACAGAAGTGGCTAGAGAGTGTAACTGGATTTTATAAGAACGTTACTTAGAGTACGCCCTTATTTTTGTCAGTAGGTTGGAGTAGATCCCAGAGATTGCCATAGAGATCTTTAAAGACGGAGACTGTGCCATAGTCAAAAGTTTGTACTGGTCTTACAAACTCAACACCCTTTTCTTTTAGGTTTTTATAATCGCGCTGAAAATCATCAGTAAACAAGAAAAATCCAACCCTGCCTCCTGTTTGGTTGCCGATACTCTTTTTCTGTCTGTCTCCATCAGCCTTAGCAAGGAGTAGGGTAGACTCTAGAGCTCCCGGAGGTGCAATGACCACCCATCTTTTTTGCTCAGAGATAATCGTGTCTTCGACAAGTCTAAAGCCTAGTTTGTTTGTATAGAAGTGGATAGCGTCATCGTAGTCTTCTACAACGATAGCTATGTGTCCAAGGCGCTGATACATAGTACGGTTAAACAGATTTATTGTAAGCTTCCTGCAGCCACTTGATTACTTCTTGATCTACATCACCGATGTCTGATAACTTCATCCTATGAGTACACATCGTACCAAAGGGACCTGATCCTTCTAGTTTGCCATCAACTGGTTGATCCTTGATCTTTAGACCGAGGTCAATCCTCGTTTTTGTTGCTGGCTTGATCAAAGCAAATTGCCTTTTTCTGATGATACTTACCGATGTCTTTTTAGGAGAGATCTTGACATCATCACCAAAGCCTTTGACCACTTGTAGTAGTGATTCGTAGATCGGGAAGAGCACTTCCTTGCCTTTGTATTGGTTAGTAACAAGGTCATCATCTGATGTGGATTCCTCTTTTGATAAGGTGACGATCGTATTAGCGAAGCCATGTGTGACGCCATGCTCTGTCTTCAAAAACTTGACTCCTTCAGAGTGCTTAGCGAATGCTTTGGCTTGTAAGATTTTCTTCCACTCCTCAAGAGACTTACCCGTCTTTTTAGGCATGTTTTTGATCATGGTTTGTAGAGCTTTGTCCATCGATGTGTTTTTTGATTTGGTCTCGAAGTAAAGATAATCAACTCCTGTTGAGAAGTCATAGTCTACCGCTTATGTAGTCTCCACTTGTGTCGGTGATCAGCAAGTCTGTTAACCTGAAACCCCTCTTGTAATACCCGAGTATTGGGGTCACAACAGCACTGTCCATATTGTGCTAGGATAAGTCCATTTTGTGCTAGAACGTAATAACTAGGCCGATTACATTCGATTTTCAAAGACATATAGATGTAATTATGTCTATTTATCAACCAAAAGAAGAACTATGCATTTTACTAAATTCATGTACTTAGCCGCGTTGCTATGTATCATGTCTGGTGCTATCGAAGCACAAACAACGACCCAATACTATTCTATTG
>CAYYBR010000296.1:0-5027 GCA_964470035.1 uncultured Saprospiraceae bacterium | reverse complement strand
AATAAACAAGTAAACTCTTAGCCAATCCATAGTCTATAAGTTTTGCTTTTCGATAAGACAAAACTCCAGAACCAAAACCAAACAACTCAGTTATCAAAGCTGAGCCAATAGCTATAGTCGGAGACAGCCCTAATACCAACAAGAACAATGGAGAAAAAAATACAGCCCCTCCTATACCTGAGGACATAGCTATTGTTGCTACACATATGCTTGCAGGAAATAACCACCAATTTTCCAAAAGTCAAAATTTTAAAAAGATCTAATGCAAAATTATGTGCCCTTCTATATCAATAAGCCTATTGTCACCAGGAAGTATTCTCCCATGTCTATAGACCTTCATAATCTAGACCCTCACTCTACTAACTTGAGGCTGAAATTTACTTTCTAATCTATATTCCAAATCATTCAGAGCATTGATAAAGTTTATATATCCATCTGAAGGAGAATCATATGGGCTAAAATACTTATGTACATCCCCATCACTCCAATACTTCGTACACATATAGTAAAAGTGATCTGAGGTAGTTAATTTTCTCCAGACATTGATCACTTCTATATCACCTAATGCCTTTACAGCTCTCTCTAAGGCAAATATTCGCTTTAGCGATTCGTGTTGCATAGGATTACTGCGCCATGCAGACAGATCTCGCTCCATGTCCGCCCAAGAAGTAACCCCCTCTACATTATATTCACCCCGAATCTGATAATAATCTATCACTTCTGAAGGAGTTAAGAACTTAAAATCTGGGTGTTGGAATATCTTCTCAGGTAAATATTCTAAAAACTGAAAGATGCCAGTATCCTCCCACTGATGCTCACCGAATGTTTCATAATCCATGAATAGATTTACAACATCACCAGAACCTGCAGTAGAATGCACCCATGACGCAAATTTCTCTGCAGACAACGGATGTTCAGTCCAGTCCTTATTAGAAAATCTAAACGCTATGTCATCAGACAACTTATAATTCTTTAGTAAAACTGGGAAATCACTTAATCCAGCAGGGTGATGAATATAGTTCGGTGTTCTACCATTCAAAATCCAATCAACACCTTCTGCTAAAATTCCCTTGTATCCTAATTTTGAAATGTGATGGGCTAAGTCATTGTTATATATCAACTCCGTATTTCGAAAAACTTCTGGTGTAACTCCAAAGTGCTTCTTAACGAGATCCTCATGTAACTGCACTTGGTCGTTAAACTCTTCCTTGGAATAAAGAAATGAAAGCGAGTGATAATAAGTCTCCGCTAATACTTCTACACACCCAGTATCAACTAATCTTTTGAAGCTATCCAAAACATCCGGCCTCCATGTCTCAAGTTGTTCCAAAAATACCCCTGAAAAGGAATATGAGATTTTAAACTCCCCATTGTACTTCTTTATGAGGTTATAGAAGGTCTCATTGGCTGGTAGGTAGCATTTCTCAGATACCTTATTGAGAACTTGGAGATTTTTGTCTGAGTCGAAATAATTATGGTTTTCTCCCAAATCAAAAACACCATACTTTCGGATTCTATAGGGTTGATGTACTTGGAAGTAAAATGAGATAGAATTCATCACTTTTTTGGTTTGATTATCTGATTAACTAATAACCACATACATAATGCCATTGTTCGGTTGAATATCTTAGTTCACATTAACCTAATATTCAATCGATTACATGTATGCAAATTAAGATATACGTACTCCCTATATCACGGATTATCATATATCAGAATCCCAGGGATCATATATCAGAATACCTCGGCTTGACTAGGGTCACAATTCAGACTTTGCGATCACCTTGGCATACTCAAATGCCACCTTGTGAGCACTATGTCCCCAACTAATATTTTGTAGATCATTATTCGATTGTTCGATAATCTCTTGACATTTACCTTCATTTTGCAACAAGGATATGATATGTTTCGCAAACAGATCTGTATCCCAATAATCAGCTGTAAGGGCTGCTGATAATACTTCTGATGCTCCTGATTGCTTTGTGAGAACACATGGCACTTGAAAATGCGCCGCCTCAAGGGCTGTTAAGCCAAATGGCTCTGAAATAGATGGCATAAAATAGACATCTGATGTAGAAAGTAAAGCATTCACTTCATTTCTCTTCAGAAAACCTGCAAAAATTATATAACGACTCAGTCCTTCATAGGCAGACGAGTTAATAAGTGAGCCAAGCATATCGCCACTACCTGCAACTACAAATCTAACTTCTGTATATTCCTCTACTACTTTCTTAACTGTCTCTAATAAATATTCAGGCCCTTTTTGAGCAGTTATTCTTCCTAAAAATGTAACAATCTTTTGTGGAATCTTATGTTTCCACCTTTTAACTTCTTCTTTATTTACTGCATTATGAATTGGAATAATATTGTCCGGATAGTTCACATAATATCTAACTATTTGCCTCTTCGTAAAATTACTAACTGGCATCACAACATCTGCATGAATGATAGCAGACTTTTCTAATTCATATATTTCATTCTTTGCCTGTGTTCCTACCCTATCCGTTTCTAAAGCATGAACATGTATAACTAGTGGTTTACTAAATCTATTTTTTAGTTCAATACCGGTACGATATGTTAACCAATCGTGGCAATGGATCACATCAAACTCAAGATACTTGGCTATGACAGAAACCACTTTCACATAGGCGTCTAACTTTTCCCATAAGCTCCAGCCATAAACTTCATCAGATTGAAACGCATCGTAAAAACTATATGACCTTGTAAGATGCTCGACACTCTCTATCTCCAAATTGGCTTTTTGGTTTTCTTGAACCACATTAGGATAATAATATAAGGTGCTTTTTGAAATAGATTTATAAGATTTAGAAAGCAGTAACTTTATTTCATCTGTAGGAAAATGATCTTGTATTTCATTGAGGCCATAAACGGTAACGTTATCTAACTCGGGTGTTTCTTTATCTTTATACGGCAGTATTAATATAACATTCAGATGTTTTCTTAGAGCTTCTACTAGCCCAAAGGTTGCAACAGCCAACCCACCTACCATTCTGGGAGGATATTCCCAGCCTAATATTAGCACAGTTCTATTTTGAAGTTCCATACTCGTCTATAATAATTTTAAAATGTCAGAATGTCGAAAAAGGTTTTCAGCTTTCAGTCCTAAAGAATCCTCCCCATATAACCTAGGAGGAACACTTATATCTCCCAGATATATAGCTCCAACATAGCCAGAGGAAGACTTTGCGAACAAACCTTTTTTGGGCATTGCCAAAGTCAATGTTGCATCAGCTTCTACGGTAGGACTATGTATAGTTCCTGTAGTGAGATCCAAACCTGAAGGTGTATCCAGCGCCAACACTTTTACTCGACTCTTATTAGCCCATTCAATCATTTCCTTTGCTGATCCGTATGGATCACCACTCACACTGTACCCAATAATACCGTCCACAACCAAGTCAAACTCTTCATCATAGATCTCTGCCACACCAACGCGGACACCCATTCTTTTTAAAATGTCCAATTGATGCTTTGGCACCTTAGTCATATTCGTATCCACGTCAGTAAGCACCACTGATACATTAGCTCCCCAATTACTTAGGCGTCTGGCACAGACTAGCGCTCCGCCACCATTGCCACCAGTACCAGCTAAAATGCAAACATTCTTATCCTCAGGGTCTTTATCCAAAAAAACATCTCTCGCCACGATCGCTAAACATCTTCCAGCATTTTCCATCATCTGGATAAGTTCGATATGATACTCTTCGATCATTAATCTATCCACCTCTATCATTTGTGGAGTATCGATCTTTAGTATGTCTCTATCTATGTTTGCGATGGTCATACTATTCCTTTTTAGGTTGCGACAAATAAAACACCAACAAGCCAAGTACAAATGCATATCCTGCCGAATATTGGATGATATCTGCTAGTTCCATACGTTCATTTAGATATCCAATCACATTTGAGCTAAAGCCTGTACCCAACTGTATAGCAGCTACCAACACTCCAGATATGATTGCAGCATATTTGGGAAATTGATCTGTTGCACTACTTATGGAAAGTGGAAAAAGAATAGACATACCCAGCCCACCAAGTGCCATGTATGATAATAAAAGAGATTTTCCATCAGCTTGCGGTAAAGTGAAAAACACAACTGCAACTATAAAAGGCGCTATAATATAAACCCACTTCGTCGGATATCGTAAGGCATAAAATGTAAAAGCTATTCTTCCTAAAGCGACAAATCCCCAAAATATCGAGAGGCCTAAGGCGGCATCGCTCACAGACATTCCTCCCGATTTCTCTAGAAATATCGCTCCCCAATTTCCCAGAGTTGCTTCGCATGCACCATATAAGAATACCGCTAAAGCAAACAACCAAATCTTAAAAGGTATCTTTTCATTGGACTTCTCTTCTTTTTCATTATGAGGTAACTCCAATGGAATTGGGAAAGTGAAAAGTATCATCAATAAAACAATAGCGCTTATCGCAAATGGTGCGACATACCAAATACCCTGACTAACAAATGCATTTAAAAATAACGCAGCACTAGCTGTGCCGGCACCAAGTAAAATGTGCATAGCTGTGACGGCTGACGTTTCTTTACCAGGAAATAAATTATAAGCAAATGGATTTAATGCAGTTATTGTAAACCCAAATCCTGCACCTAATGCAGCCGTTCCTGCCATCACTATCCAGTAATCAACATTACCATCTAAAAACCAGTTAGAAGTCCCTAGCAAGAGCGTAGCGACAAAGAGCGACGCTAGACCTAGTAACATCACAAATTTCATTCCTACTTTATCTGCAATCTTAGGTGCAGATAAAGAAGTGAATATGGCCAATACTATCTGTGGTATAAATATGCTACCAAATTGTGTGCTAGAAAAACCATGATAATTAGAATCTGTAAGAATACTTCCTGCTGCAGGAAAAATAACTAAGGCTATTCCAACTAAGAAGCCACTAAGATATACTGATATAATTTTGCGTGTTCTCATTTGAGAGAAGTTAAATCATGATCAAAATACAATTTAATAATACCTGCTACTGACCATGCTTGT
>CAYYBR010000295.1:0-5029 GCA_964470035.1 uncultured Saprospiraceae bacterium | reverse complement strand
AATATTCAGACAAAGAAAAAGACTGCATGATATAAGTGCTCGCACAAAGAGTAAGCCGCAGTGCTAAAGAAGTGGTTTGGCCTTTTGGCCTCACTGCTAGTGCTTAGTCCAAGCGATAACAAAGCCTGAATATTTCTCCTTCATCGAAATGACAAAAAGGAAGCATTGTGATTGAGGAGGAATTGAGAAAGACTCATTCCACATGAAATCTGATATTTAGAGAATCCCAAGACGGGTTTAAGGATTCTATGAGAGCATTCTTTTTGACTCTTGACCACTTCTTTAATTCCTTTTCTCTAGCAATAGCATTATTTACGTATTTAAATATTTCGTAGTAGACTAATTCATAACAATAATATCTCCCAGCGAAGGTCTTAGCTTCGCCTCGATTTGCTTTATGTTCTTGGAGGCGACGAGTAAGATTATTGGTTACACCGATATAGATCGTGCTACGATTAGGACTTGAAGTGATGTATACGTTGAAGGTGCGGTCTCTTGGCATTGCTATTATCCTTGATCTGTAATCTACAAAGTTCTTTGTCATTATGAGTGAGGCAAAATTGTGAAATGGACTGTCATCACCTCTTTTGTCATTTCGATTGAGGAACGATTGAGAAATATTCTGACATAGAAAAAAGACTGCTTGATTTTAGTGCTCGCATAAAGGTATGCCACAGTGTTAAAGAAGTCGATTGGTCTGTTGGCATTACTGCTAACGCTCAATCTGTTGTCCCCCGGCTTGCCTGCGTCTTTCCCCATTTTGTCATTTCGATTGAGGAACGATTGAGAAATATTCTGACATAGAAGAAGGAGGTTGTAGGCTATTAGTGCTCGCACAAAGCCGCAGTGTTAAAGAAGTCGATTAGCCTTTGGGCTTCACTGCAAGCGCTAAGTTCATGCGATAACATAGTCTGACTTTTCACTTTCATCGAATTGAGAAAAGCCGCAGTGTGATTGGTAGACACGAAGTATCAAGAGAATTAGATGAAAGTAGAGTCCTCGTCACTCCACACCTCCCCGCTTAAAATACTTCTGCACCGTTTTTTCAGCCAACTTATTATGCGGTGTAAAGGAGTTGCTACTACCTTCTCTATACGACAGATACGATGGATACTTCCACCACAGTATGCCGCCATACCAGTCTTCACCTTGTAGGCCGTCTAAGACGACTTGATAGCAACGATTCTGATCTTCTTCATTATAGGTGTCATCACCGTCAGCATGGGGGTTTTTCCAAGGAGCGTCGATACTCCTAAAGCCAATCTCAGTAAATACGATCGGCTTTTTATATCGGTCATATACAGTCCGGATCTTGTCTTTTATCTTTTTGAAGTTCCTGCGAAGTTCAGCATCTGACACTTCATTCTTTTTACTCAATGGATAGTAGCAGTTGATACCTATGAAGTCCAGTTCATCACCAAACGACAACTTCTCAAACTCATCACCCCAGTTGGCAGCATAGGTGATCTGCCCGTTAAAAAGCCCTCTGGCGCTTTTGATAATCTTCCGCCATTCTTCTTCATGGCCTAGTGTAGACTTGACGAACTCTACACCTATGCTGAGGATATCTATCTCATATATCTCAGCTAGTAAAGCATAGTGCCGGATCCACTTGTGATAGTAGGTGTAGAAGGATTGCCAGTCTTCTTCGCTCTTCATATCTATGCTTCCTGGCCATGCATTGCCTAAATATATTTGAGGCTTGAGCATGGTTTTCATGCCTCTCACTTTTGCTTCATATGCCGAGTGGATGACACCTTGATCGTTTTCTTGTCCTGGACTCTGCGATATCCGTAGTGGTATGGGCTTTTTATCGTCGCGCATAAATGAATACGGTACGATGGCTATGGCATTACTCCCGATATCGACTTGCTTCTGTATAGCCTGTGTGGCTAATTTGGACATGTATCCATTGAAGATGCGGTAGCCTTCATGAGCAAAGTTGAACCCCTTGAGACCTAATCGACTATCCACTTCCCGCGGTACCGCCGGATATGCCGTGACCAGCGATTCTAGATGAACTGCCCAAAGTGGTGTTAACTCTTCTAATTCTGAAGCACTTGGTGACCAACTGTTGTATCTTTTTAGAAAAATGGACTTGCCCCAATGATCGATGAGAAAGTCCACCAGCACTCCTGACATACAGTCTGCGATGAGTGGAGACTCTTGCCCAAGTAAGTCGTCATCAGTCAGTTCTTGAAGAGTAAGGGCATTGCCAGAAGCTGCGAGTCGCGCCCCCCAGTATAGATACCCTTTGCGTTGCCATTGGTCAGAAAATCTGATGCCTAATCCTGTAGCAAGAGCTTTCGATGATGATGCTCCCAAGAGATGACGTAGGATAAGTTGGTTTTCTTTTTCTATAAAGTTGTCCTTGTATTTTTCATTGACGATAGTGTGTACACTGTTAGAAACATAGTCGATATGGGCCTGGGTAGAGTTCAACTCTTGGAGTCCTTTTTCTTCCGCACTTTTATAGATGTAGTAGTTGATCTTAGGAACTGGACGCTTTGTTCCGACGAAAGATTGTATAGTGCTTACCGCATTGCTAACATGACCTGCTATTCTTTCTAATTCTTCTTGAGGTAGAAATTCATTTTGGGAGTAGATATCTACCACATCTGTCGATATGATAGGTGTAGCGATCCGCTCAAATTGAAACAACTGCTCTCGATCTATCTTCCAATTACGGTCAAAGGCGCCCATCAGCTTCCTCTTGCCATTATTATAAACTGTATAGTCAAAGCTGTTTCTAAAAAATCGAGATCCATTAGCCAAGAGGCCTTTGAATACTGATAATATGGCCTCATCGTCATTGCCGGTGATTAAGGAGAAGGGTAGGCTGAGCGCTCTAGGGTGGGGATAATTTTGTATGAGCAGCACATCCTCTTCAGAGCTGTAGTTCTGCTTGTTAAACAGAAATGAATCTCCCTTTTTAGAAAAAGAAATCATGCTACCTAGGTCACTAAGTATATCCTCATCTTCAAATCTTCCAACCATAAAGACGATATCTTGTATCGGCCCATCAAGACTGGTATCGGTGGCCTTTGTTAAACTGAATTTATAACGACTAGTGACTTCCTCAGGTAGGCTATTTATAAATTTAGTGTAAGTCGACTTATATTCATTTTCTATTTTGGGATCTTTGGTATCATATACGATGACGATGTTATGATCAGCGTATGCTCGGTATAGTTGCCACCTACTTGGCATACTTTGTTCGACTTCTTCTTCAGTTTGAGGTGTAGATTCTTCATTGTTAGTTAGTGTAACTAAAGACCTGTCTCCACACGAAGACACCAGCGTCATAACTAAGATAAGTAGTACAAAGAGAAGCCTATCTATCATCATAATTTCCCTGCTAGTTGATATAGTTGATTATAGTTATCCACATTGCTCTCTATTCTTCGAGCTCTTTTCTGAAGATCTATACGATCCATCTTCAGTGGAGCATACTGCTCCCCATGTTTGGCTAAGTCTTCTACAAGTACCACAGTGCCATGTACCGTTATAAAAGAAGATGTAGCAATTTCATATGATATTCTTGCACCAAGTATAGCATTGCCGCCAAGATCAAAAATTCTTTTTCTGAGTTGTTCGAAACAGGTGCTCAAAGAGTCCTGAGTCGATCGTGATACCGACTTCCACTCGAAGATGGTTTCTAGAGGTTTGTATTCCCATCCTTTTACATCCTCTATGGATAATATCGGAAAGGCTTGTATGTAGTCTCTGACGATAGGCTTGAGATCCTTTCTTAACTTCTTGTACTTTTTTATCGCCCTTAAAAGTGGGGCTTTTACACACTTTTCACAAAGTTCTGCATAGTCGGATTTGCCAAACTCATTGATAAAAGCCAAGTGAGTAGTAGAGATCACCTTGTTCTTGATAAGGACACCTTTCAGCTTTTGCTTACAGTTCGCACAGATGCTTGGTTCTTTCATGATGTGATGATGATACCTTTTTTGATGTCTTTACCGATTGAATAGTTTTAGCATCCGAAGGTATTACCTATCCTAATCACAAATTTCTGAGAGATAGCCCTAGCATCCTTGTCTTTTGCTGGACTCCAGGAGCCCATCGACTGGATAGCATGAAGGAGCATCTTATCTATATATGCATTGCCACTAGATTCTTCAAGCTCCGTTGTGATGACCTGACCATCTTTGTCTACCATAAAACTTATCCGTGCCTGTTCGAATTCATTAGAAGGATGCTGAGTTATAGATTGTAGGGCTTTATTACGTAGATAAGCTACGAGCCCATCTTTACCGCCATCATAAGTGGCACTTTCTTTAGGCACTACCGTAGTCATGAGCTGTATCTCCTGTGGCGCTTTTCCTTCCTCCAAAACATCTTTATGCACTACAGTAAGCGAGATCACACTACCTACGGGACTTGCTGATAAGACAGCTCTCTGTACTTCACTGAGAGATTCTCCATCACCTACTGCAGTTATAGGCTCCGTACCATCATCTATAGTGATTGACGTGGATACATAGTGATGTATCCATGACGATGGATATCCTTGATACAGATCTGATAGCGATGTAGCAGAGACTAGGTCCGCATCTGTCACTGTCTTCGAAAACACAGGCGACACATCGAGGAAGATGGATTCGGATGGTGCTAGTTGTGCAGAGATAATATGTGGCAGTATACTAACTATAACAACTAATGTAATCCTTGTGATCATAGCATGAAGATAAGTGTCTTGGATAAAAACTTTCTTTAAGTAATGCATAGTATGACTCCGTCACAGTCCGATGGTTTAATGAAACAGATTTACGATGCTGCAAACACTGGCATTCGAGCGCCTTTCCCCTTTTGTCATTTCGATTAAGGAACGATTGAGAAATATTCTGACAGAGAAAAAGGAGACTGCGTGATATTAGTACATGTATAAAGAGTATGCCGCAGTGCTAAAGAAGTTGATTGCTCTTTTGGCCTTATGTCTAGCGCTTAGTGTTTGCGGTAGCCAAGTCTAAATATTTCTCCTTCGTCGAAATGACAAAAAGGGATAAGGACGTGCAGT
>CAYYBR010000294.1:0-5034 GCA_964470035.1 uncultured Saprospiraceae bacterium | reverse complement strand
CTAATCGTAGTTCAATACACATTTAAAATTTAAGATAGAACTGAATAGAGTATTATGAATCAATGGGTTAATAACGATAAAATACTAAAGGATAAGATTAATGTTCTGATATACAAATATATACATATAAAGAATCTTTTAAACTGTTGATTTACATGAGCTTTCGTTTAATACTATGAAAAGACAAATTCAGATTATATCACAAGAATACTTAGCAAAAGAAGTAAAAAAGATATGGTCAGAACTTTTCTGCCCATAAATTAGCCGATGAAACTAGTTTTATATGCTCATATGAAAATCCCTTTCTCGAAATATCACGGTACTGGCAATGACTTTGTCATCATAGATCAGACCGAAAATGTGTTTATCTCAGCTGAACAAACGGAACTGATCTCTAGCATCTGTCATCGAAGGTACGGTATCGGTGCAGATGGGCTGATGTTAATCCAAAGACACCCCGAAGCCGACTTTGAGATGATTTACTTTAATTCTGACGGTCGTCCATCGTCTATGTGTGGAAACGGCGGACGATGTATAGCGAGTATGGCATATCGACTCGGCATGGTCGGAGAATCAGGCACCTTCATAGCCGTGGATGGTATCCATGAAGTCCAAATCCTCGACCCACAACTTGTGTCGCTGAAGATGTCTGATGTAGGTGCTATCCGCACAACTGATGGTGGTTATATCCTAGATACCGGATCTCCTCACTTTATAAAACTTGTAGAAGACGTCAATGTCTTAGATGTCTACAAGGAAGGTCAACAGATAAGAAATAGCAAAATGTTCCATGAGGAAGGGATCAACGTCAACTTCGTAGAGCAGCGTGGGGGCACTATCGCTGTTCGTACCTACGAAAGAGGTGTTGAGGATGAAACATACTCTTGCGGTACTGGAGTGGTGGCGGCCGCTATAATACATGCTGATGAAACTGATAATGGGTATGATCAAGTAGATATCAGGACAAAAGGCGGAAAGCTATCCGTACAATTCACAAAGTCGAGTAAAGGATATGAGAATATCTGGCTTACCGGACCAGCCGTTCATGTATTTGATGGAATCTTCCGAACTTCTTAAAGTTCTAGCTCAAAATTGGTTTTTGCATTCTTGAGCTCGCTAAGTGCATGAAGGTCATTTTGCTTATTGGCGATTTTGATACCCGCGTCATATATATCAAGTGCTTTCGCGGCTTCTCCCTTGTCGACATATAATCCAGCTAAATGATAATAGAGACCAACATAATCAGGGGATTTTTCTTTTAAAAGTAGATAATGGTCTAGAGATTGTTCTAAATGCCCCAGTTTGTTGTACTCCTGAGCTAGTGCATATAGAACAAAGTCATCCTCAGGATCTTCAGCCAGAAGAGATTTTAAGTGATCGAGTCGCCAATTATCCATATTTACGTTAGTGCCAATTAAGATTTACATTTGCGCAAGCGTAGAGAAAACAATCCAAGCTCTCGCAGCTTTAAAGATCATAAAATAACGAAGATGAAGATACTCGTATGTATCACTAAGACACCAGAGACGACAGCTAAAATAGCTTTCGCCGACGGTAATACGAAATTAGACGCTAATGGCATCCAGTTCATCATGAATCCCTATGACGAATGGTATGCTCTTGTTAGAGCGCTAGAACTAAAAGAACAGCATGGTGGCACTGTAACGGCTATAAATGTAGGTCCAGCAGCGAATGACGTCGTCATCCGTAAGGCCCTTGCTATCGGCGCTGACGATGCTGTCCGGATAGATACGGAGGCTCTGGGAGCAGATCAGGTCGCGGCTAACATAGCTGGTCATGCAAAAGACAAGGGCTACGACATCATATTTACGGGCAAAGAATCGATAGATTATAACGGCTCTGAGGTCGGTGCGATGATAGCTGAGCATCTAGGTCTGCCATTTATCTCTTATGCTTCTCATATGGATCATAGTGGACAGTCTGCTACTATATCACGTGACATAGAAGGAGGAGTAGAAGTTGTAGAGGTATCAGGATCGGTAGTTGTAAGTGCATCAAAAGGCCTAGCTGAACAACGTATCCCAAATATGAGGGGGATCATGATGGCAAAAAGAAAACCACTAGCAGTAGAAGCACCTACCGCTACAGAAAGTAAGGTAAGTGTTGTCTCATATGAGATGCCTGCTGCTAAGCAAGGGGTCAAAATGATCGATGCTGAAAATATGGATGAACTGGTAAGACTTCTCAAAGAGGAAGCTAAAGTCATCTAATCAACTCTTCTAACAAATCTTAAAAAGAAAAATATGTCAGTATTAGTTCTAGCTGAAAGTCCAAAAGGAACATTTAAAAAGGCTGCTTTTGAGGCAGTACACTATGGACATAAAGTTGCTCAATCTCTAAGCGGAGACTGCATAGCACTAGTTATCGGCAAAGCTGATAATGCCGGAGTGCTGGGTACTTATGGTGCCACAAAAGTGGTCCAGGTTGCTGATTATGAGGGAGGAGCTGATGCAAGCGCTTTCGCAAATATTATCTCTCAGGTAGCAAGCCAAGTAGGTGCTCATACGATCGTCGTTAATCACTCTTCCACTGGCAAGTCTGTCGCAGGAAGAGTAGCCGTAAGGATGAATGCCGGTATCGCTAGCCAAGTGAATTCAGTTCCTGAAGCAGCTGGTGGAGGTATCACAGTAACCAAGCCAGTCTTTAGCGGTAAAGCATATGCTAAGCTTCAGATAGCTGGAGACAAGCGCGTACTATCTCTTATGGGCAATGCTATACCCTTAGAAGAAGTAGGTGCTGTATGTAACGTAGAAGGCGCCTCGATAGACTTACCTACATCATCAGTCACGATCAAGGAAACTAAGACAGTAGATGGAGAGGTGCCTCTTCCAGAAGCTGAACTTGTCGTAAGTGCTGGGCGTGGCATGAAAGGTCCTGAAAACTGGGGCATCATAGAAGACCTAGCTAAAACTATAGGAGCGACTACTGCTTGCTCAAGACCCGTAGCAGATACTGGTTGGAGACCTCATCATGAGCACGTAGGACAAACAGGTGTAGCCATCAGACCTAATCTGTACATCGCTGCAGGTATCTCTGGGGCAATCCAACATCTAGCAGGTGTCAATAGCTCAAAGTGTATCGTAGTAATCAATAAAGATCCAGAAGCACCATTCTTCAAAGCTGCAGACTATGGGGTATGCGCTGATCTTTTTGATGTAGTACCAAGACTAACAGAGGCATTCAAAAAATCGCAAGCTGAATAGACGATTCTTATTCGGCTGCTTTAATGATTTTTTCTTGCCAGGTATATCCTGATCTACCTTGGATACGTAAGACATAAGTTCCGTCAGGTTGGTCGGAGAGTTCTATACTTCTGCGAAATGCCGAAGTTGAGGGTAATAGTTCGTGCAGTATCAAATGCCCTGAAGTCGAAAATAAGTCGAGCATATAAGTATCACTATCCAGATCACTCGCTCGCAGTTCATATACACCCGGGCCAGGATTAGGAGTGATAGATATAAGTTCTGGCTCAGGTATATCTACTGAAGATGTGATGATGCTAAACTGCATCCAGTTCATATTGAAGAGAGATGATTCTATCCTTACTCTTATGTGATGGCGACCTTCTGGTAGCCTGATTTGACTACTCGTTGTACGCCATGTCTGCCAGGCACCAGTGGGCTCGAATCGAGTTAAATCTAGCGTTGTTTCAACTTCATCTTCGATGATGGAGATTGATACCGCACCTTCCTCACTAAGCGCCGCTGTCCTATACTCGACTAGGTATATACCAGTCTGAGCTACATCTATAAAGTAGTCCAAGAAGTCCCCGCGATCCAAAAATCCGATGTTTTGGCCACCACCCTCATCATTCGTGTTTTCTAGTTCTATCCCAGACTGATCAAAGAAATCTTCAGCTTCTACCTTACCCGGTATAGCGTGTATGATGGCGACTTCATTCTCTACTTGGACTTCCCCAAACATAGCCAGCGAAGTATCGTCTATACCTGACAATGAGCTTCCCCCATAAGCAACTCTAATCACATCTTGAGTGGTAATCGTTTGATTGATCCTGATGATGATTCGTCTCGGGTTATCAGGATCAATGAATATATCGGTGGGCGATATTCTTATACCATTGATCGTAAGATCAAAGTCATCCGGATTCAAACCTGAGTTCGAATCAAGAGGTTTGCTCAATACAATCTGAATACTTTGGTCATCTATAGTCGATGAGCTAAGATATTGGGTGTCAAAATCCTCAGGATCACCTGTTTTAACAAACTCAAAGCTTCCTATATTGAACTCAGCCTCATCTATATATAATCTGAAGTGGTCTTCACTATCAAAGAGTATGACATCAGGGACAGTAACAGTGGTCCATGTTTGCCATCCTCCCGTACTTACTACATCTATAGATCTTGAGATAGGGACATCACCTATGTTAAGGTGAAACTTGCCTCTTTCTAAAGTTGCTACCCTTACTCTTACATCATATACCCCTGTCTCTATATCTGCGCTATATTTTATCCATTCGTCAGGCTGCGTCCAGCCAATGTTAAATCCATTGGACTTCGTAATGTCCAGCGATTTTTCCATATCTACCCCATCATTACGCGAAGTCCAGCCGTTATTCCAAGCGGTAAAATTACCTGTCGAAACATGAAAGTTGGCGACCTGATTATCGTTATAAGCAGTGCCTTGTGAACCCAGATCATAATCGCTCGTGTATATGAGTCCAGGTATGACATGAGGTGCATTAGGCAGCGTTTCGTCACTATCGATTTGCCTGAACATCGCATCGATCACATCGTTCTGATAGATACAGTTTTCTATCTTCAGAAGCTCTGTAAGTTGCATAAGAATAGCAGTAGCCTCTTCTCTGTCTGGAGAGGGCCCACCATTACTCCAAAAATCAAGAAGACGCTGATATCCATCGGTTTTGACGATAGAAAGAGGTCCAGCGATATCTTCTACTTTTTTCATTGGCAACCGGCCCCAACCCATATAATGGGTTTGGAGAAGTCGTATGGCATCTCTAAACCAAACATTAGAATTTTCACCAGACTCGCC
>CAYYBR010000293.1:0-5037 GCA_964470035.1 uncultured Saprospiraceae bacterium | reverse complement strand
AATATAGCCACAAATCCTAGCTCCATTTCCTCAGAAAATGTCAGGTATAAAAATAAAATGATGTGCGCCAGAAATTACTACATCTCTCGGATCTCTATAAATATATATAACTCGATGAATATCATTATTACTATTAAGTAATTCTTCATACACATGGTGTGATTTAAAGCACCTATATTCCGAGATCCTTTCCTCCCCCTCTGCAGTTAAGAAATCATTACTGAATCCCCAAGATCCCGTGACAGGACAATCGAGCATCTCGCCAACCAACCGTGTCAACCATGTAGTTCCACTTTTTGGATAACCACATATCACGATATTCTTGTTGTTGCCTTCCATAATACTCCCGAAATACTATTTCATTATAGTTCCAAAGTCAAACTGAAGCAAATGACCTAAATATCAAGGTCACGACTTAATCAAGTAAACATGTACTTGTCAGCCAGTTCATCTAATTCACGTGGACTATAAAAATGTTTCGAATACTTTGACCCCAGCATTCTTTCGATATACTGCTTAGGCAAAGATATTTGTCTCTTAAATCGCTCATAAAGTTCTGCATACTCTTTGTTCATGCTGATGTTCATATTTACAAAAGAGGGCATTGACACACCTAAAAAAGCATTCAATAACTCCAGCATCCTTTCGTCTGCTAAATCAATGCGCATAATAAGAATACTCAAATTCGGCGTTTCAATGATCTTGTACTTTGAGTTCTTATCAAAAACCTCTTCATATATATCAACCTTCGTCATATTTTTAAATTCGCTATTGAACCATTTCAGTGGGTATTCATGATCTAGTTCCTTCATAAAATAGTCCGAAAACAATGTTCTTATATCTCCAGTCCAATCCTTGTATTGCACACCAGTATGGAATTCGAACGCATCAAAAAAGCAGAAATATTTCGAGCTATTGGATCTCTAACGCACGATATCAACCTAAGTGGTTTTTTAGATTGAACTCGATTAGTATAGATCAATCCACCAACCTCTCTACTCCTTGGAATAATACCACGAGATTTAGCATTATCAACAGCGGCGATAATCTTAGCTTGATCCAAGCTATGAACATGATAGACCTTTAATCTCGTTTGTTGTTTGATCGTATGATATATTGAACTAGACCCCACTTTCGCCATCGTATAGACAGCCACGGGACGATCCGCCTTTCTAATATCATTTCCAGCCTTCCAATATCTATCCAGCACCTCATATCTCAGTTTTGATTTAATATGCATAGCAGATTAGATTGATATTTTTCTTAGTCCATAACACCCTTCTCCTCGATTCAGATCAGAAAGAAAAAATATTTCTTCATTATTTACTAAATAAGCCTCTCGCTTTCTGTCAGATGAATTCGTTATTTGTTCTCCTCTATAGAAAATGTTATTGCCGACTATATCCACTTCTGCTTTTGAGAATTCTTCGACTCGGTGTCCCGTGATATGTCGAGTCTCGCCATCCACACTCCAAGAATAATAGACTAAGTGATTATTATCTACCTCTAACCTACTTAGTATCAGTGGATGCCTTTCATTGAGCATGACATAGTTGTAATCAGTAGTTGTCTGCCTACTTATTCCCAATAGGAAAAAAGAAACCCATACAGCAGTATAATATCTCCAATCAAACTTTAGGCCTATCGATACGAGTAAAAATATAAAAAAGACAATAAGCAGATACAACACTGGGAATGCGAAAATTACATCTAAATCATAAAACAAACTAGTTGGAACGTTTACAACAAGTGCACATAACACTGAACCTATAACAAGCTTCCTTTTCTCTTTAACTTGAGCAAACAGTACCAAGATTGGAAAGAGCAGTAAAACCTTCGCATAAGAACCACTCGTTGGTCCGATCATAAGACTGGCGAAAATCCAAAAACCAAAAGAAATCAGAACTTTATTTTGTCTAAATAAGGTGGCATAAACACAGACAGAAACAAATAGAGCCTTAAATCCCGCATTTGCCAAATCAAAAAGCAATTCACTATCTACTACTGGATCAGGATTAATTACTTCGTCGAACACAAATAGATTCTTAAATAACATTACAGCCGACTTAGCCTTGACCGTAAACCCATCATAAATTAGACCAGCGCTAGACTTTGGCAATACATCAGTGATGAAATAGAGCCATACTTCAATACCGACAAAAGGCAATGTGACTATGATCCATAGTAAACAAGTAAAACCTAGATAGGCAAAAGTCTTTAGATCCTTTCGAAGTAACAACCAAGCAAAGAGAACAACCGGAAATACCTTTAACAAGATGGCTATAGACCATAACAAAGAAGATGTCAAGCTCTTTCCTCTTTCGTACTGAATCAAACCTTCTGCCAAAAGAGCAAAAACAAGTAAATAGGTCTGTCCAAAAAGAATATTGTTCTTAATTGAAGTAAAATAAATGATGGGAACAAGAAGAAGAAATACTCTACTTATCCCATAATACTCCCGCGCTCTCACGACTGATAAAACGAAAAGGCCCGAACTAAGAATATTGAATAAGATTTTTGCAGACTGCCATTCCAGAATATTGAATGGTATCATACTGAAAGCTATAAATGGAGTATTGGGATAGAAATTAACATAAAGTCCATCTATATTTTCATGTGCTAAAATTTGATTAAATTTTAAAGCATCATATACATCAGTTGAAAACTGCCCACTCAGTATGAGGCTTCCTCCGAAATAATAATTCGCAAAATCATGAATCACGAAATTCAATGACCAAACAAAGAAACTACCTATAAAAAGAATTAGAGGAATGAGATATAGGTAAGATTCAAATTTCTTATTTGCCATACCTCATCCTCATTCTGAAATATTGGGACTTCAGGATGTATTTTAAGCTATCGACACTAAGCATCTCATTTCGCAAGAATGACTGATGACGTCTTACCTCATTATCTATCCATCTTACCGCATGTTCGTAATACTTACGAGGATAGGTCCTCTGAAAATCTCTGTCTCTATCAGTTGTCTCTTGCCAATTTAAATCCTCAGTTTGTATTGCCTCAACCTCCGCATAGAGAGATGTGCCTTTGATTGGATAAGCCACAGTAATAGTAAACTGATCGGGGTCACAATCCTTGAGATGATTGGCCGTAGCCACAATGTCTTCTTCAGTTTCACCTGGGTATCCAAGCATTATAAAGGTTCCTGCCTGCATCCCATTTTTCTTTGTTAAGTGGATCATATTTCTCACTGTAGAAACATCCACTCTTCGGTCCATGAGGTCTATCACCTTTTGTGACCCACTCTCAGCACCTATCCATATCCTGAACGCTCCAGCTTCTTTTAACCACTTAACTACATCTTCACTCATACGGTCTGCCCGCGTAATACACTCGAAAGGAATCAGTGCATCTTGCTTGATCACTTCATCTCTGAACTCCTTCAGCCACTTATGACTAACTGTGAATACATCATCTACAAACCAGATTGAATCAGGTTTGTATGTTTCTTTTAGAAGCTTTAATTCTTGCGCTACATTACTGGGCTTTCTTCTTCTATAGCTCTGTCCATAAACTGCAGTACTGCACCACTTACAAGTATAAGGACAACCTCTCTGCGTACTGACAGTCATAGCACTTTGACCATGGGCTTCCTGCCATGTATCCAGATACAGCTGCATATTGATCTTTTTACGATTTGGCAAAGGAAGATCATTGATGTCTTTGATTTTTTTTCTTTCTGCCGTTTTGATAACTCCGTGCTCTTCAGAAAGAAATGCAACCCCATCTATATGAGCAAACTCCTTTCTCACACCCTCATTAACGGCTTTGACGATCTCTAGCATCGTCTGTTCACCTTCTCCAAACACTGTCACATCAGCTCCAGTAGAAAGATAGTCAGTGATGTTATGTCTAACATCAGGACCACCAAGAGAGATGACAGTATTTTCCAATTCACTTCGTGATCTGATGAACTTAATAATATCAATAATATTCAGCTTAGTCATCAGATTGGTATAAAGACCAATAACTTCGGGCCTATACTCTAGTAAGTATGCTTCTAAACTTGCTTTGGTCTCGAAGGTGCTGTCAAAGACTTCATTATCATAACCATATTTTTCGAGCCACGCCGATATATAGAGGATACCTAAAGGAGGATAAGGGCGCATGATTTTCTGCTCCTTTTCATCTTCTTTGATAAAATATCCGTGTGTAAGAAGTATTCTCATTTAGCTTCGACTCATTGTGGTAGTAAAGTACTACGATTCATTTGCGTAAGCGTGATCATGAACCTCCTTTCTTTAGATGAATCAATGTATGATCAGCAAACCAGCTCAAAAACCCTATACGTCCTAATAGCCCAAGAGAAGACCTTTCTATATGAAGAAGAAAAGGAAAGCGGGCAACAAAATTTTCCAAATACGAAGGAGTGAAGCCTACGATTCTCTTTTTTAAGACAGATGTTTCTGTAAAATTCTCTCGAAATCCAGATAGATCATGATAGTAGGTAGCTACTTCTTCATCATCAACATCTACCAAAACAGAAAAAGCAAATATCCTATTAAAGACTTTTTTAAATCGCAGTTTGATAAAATTATAAACAAGATCCACTAGACAGTATCGCGGCATCAACACAAATATAACATGACCCTTGTCTAATAGAAGATTTTCTAACTCCTTACATAGTCTTGTAAGCTCATCAGGAGAAATACAATTCAACCCTCCGAAATTAGAAAATATCATATCGTAGGTGTTAGGCGCCCAGTGATCTCCTATTAATTTTTCCTGCTCTTGGATTTTTGAAGATAGATCATACTTATAAAGCTCTACTTGTTTTTCCAAGTCATCACTCGCTAAGCGTTGTCTTGTTTTGCTTAGCATAGCATCAGAAATATCTGTAGCAATTACTTGATGTCCATGCTTTGCCATAAATGCCGCATCATAGCCTGTGCCACAATTCAACTCTAGTATCTTCAGCGGTCTATTAAAATCTGACAAATTTTTCAGATAGGTCCAAACTTGATCTCTTTGAAACTGACCAATCCTGCTAAAAGTAAATTGATCATCATATGCTAC
>CAYYBR010000292.1:0-5037 GCA_964470035.1 uncultured Saprospiraceae bacterium | reverse complement strand
GTTCTAACCAGATGATACGGTCACCTAAGAAAATACCACTGTTAGAGATATTTCTGAAGTTCGTACAGTACTCAACAGGTAGATAATCCGTGATCTCAGCTTGAGTAATAGGATTAGCACCTTCATTAGTCACTGTTATCGTATAGGTGATATCTCCCCCAACTTGAGGATTCAAGTCATTCACAGTTTTAGTTAAAGCGATATCAGACATCTCAGGCATCGCATCTGCGAAGTCTTCGTCGTCCTCACTTTGATCACCATCATCATTGCCAGGTGTACTATCTACATCATCCTGATCTGCATCAGTGATCTGCGCAATGTTACGATATGATCTGCCCTCTTCAACTGGAAGCACTATAGCGTTAAATGTAATTCTCAAAAGAGAAAGTCCTTCTACTCTAAGATCTTCCCATCTGATCGTATTACCGCTTAGCTGTCCGCCGTCACCAATAGAAGATGCAATTACATCAAATCCATTAGGTACAACATCTTCAAGATCTACTCCTGTAGCAACATTTTCACTTTCGTTAAATACTGTTAACTGGAAGCTAATCGTATCACCAGGTTGTGGTGTCTCTATATTAACTCTCTTGATTAACTCAAGATCGATACCAGATCCAGAGCATCCTACTGCCGGATCGACGATACCTTCTATAGTTTCACTACATCCATTTGCATCAGTAACTGTTAGCACAAATACTCCGAATCCAAGTCCACTGATAGTAGGCTCCGTAGCTCCTGTATTCCAAGAGTAAGTATACGGTGCTTGTCCACCAGAAACTTTAGCTTCTATTTGACCGTCATTACCTCTACAAGACTCATTAGTAATATCAAGCTCTATTTCAATCATAGCACCTGATTGCTCAACTCTAACTTCTGCAGAAACTGAACATCCTTCACTATCTGTGACAGTAACGGTGTAAACACCTGCTGGCACATTGTTGATATTGCTTGTAGTCTCACCGTTTGACCAGCTATACGTCAAGGTTCCTACTCCACCTTGAGCATCTACAGAAGCACTTCCTGTAGCTGCATCACAAGTAGATGAATTACTTGACACTGATAAAGTCAATGAACAAGGGCTTATAGTGATCTCTACTGCATCCTCATCGTCTTCACTCTGATCACCATCATCGTTGGCCGGAGTACTATCCACATCTTCTTGATCCATAGCTATTACTTCAGCTACGTTTCTAAGATCAAGGGTGCTAGGATCATCACTTGATATCGTTGCATCAAATGTGAGTGATACTGACTCTCCAGATCTAAGATCTATGTTCGTCCACACGATACTTCCATCGCTAGTCACTGATCCACCATTAGAAATATTAGTAGGACTAACAAATCCATTAGGCAGGTAATCTGCTACACTTACTCCTGTGGCAGGGAAGTTACCTTCATTAGTAACACCTATAGTAAATGTCACTGATTCTCCAGCAAGAGCAACAGAACGAGATGTTGTCTTCGTGAGCGATACATCTGCAAAGCTCTTCAGACCTGCGTCAATAGAAGTATTGAACTCACCACTATTCAGCGTTACAATGTCAGAATGACCTGATGCATCCACATCACTGTCGATATCATCATTGTCTCCCTGATTAGCAGTAGTGAAGCTAAATCCTTCTGGAGCTACAACACTTATGTAATAGTTACCTGGAGGTAAGTTAACAAAGCTGTATATACCATCAGGATTAGTAACCGTAGATGCAAGGATCTCATCACCTTCACCTCTTAGTTCTACCCTTATGTTATTAGCTCCTGGCTCGTTAGCATCTCTTATACCATCACAGTCATAATCGAACCATACTTGATCTCCAAGACTTGCTGTTCTGAAGAATCCGGCATCAACATTGGTGATACACTCATTATCATCTAAGGTGATAACAGGTGTTTGTCCTGTCGCCATATTGATATCACTATCAAGCTCTTCATTATCTCCTCTTTGAGGAAGTGTTACAGCATAGTTATCAGGAGTTAAGAACTCTACGATATACTGACCCGCTCTCAGGTTCTCGAACAAGTAGAATCCATCCACGTCAGTAAGTTGTTCAGCTATGAATTCGCCATCTCTATTAAGTAGTCTGACTCTAACATTAGCTAATCCAATATCACCTGCTTCCTGGATACCGTTTCTATTCTGATCGATAAAGACAAAGTCTCCGATACAACCTGCACAATCATCTTGATTACCGATTGTCACACTTCCTACTGAAGTACAACCATTGGCATCAGTGACCTCTACAGTAAATGTGCCAGATGATAAGCCGATAGCCATCGCTGTCGTTTGTCCATCACTCCAACTGTACGTGTATGGTGCAGTACCCCCTTCAGGTACAGCCAACGCAGTACCAACATCACCTAGCGTACAAGACGCTGGATTAACGTTGATAAACGATACTGAGATGTTATCTCCTACTGATCCGATGGTTTCTGTTATAGTTGCTGTACAACCATTAGCATCAGTTACAATCACAGTATATGTACCCGCTGGCAATCCAGCTATATTCTGAGTTGTTTCACCATTGCTCCATAGGAAGCTATATGGTTCAGTACCTCCACTAATATCTATGTGTACAAGACCATTTGCTCTACCACAAGTTGCATCCTCACTTCTTGCGGTAACAGAAATCATCTCTATACCATTAGTAACTGTCGCTACCGCTGTTGCCTCACATCCATTGGAGTTTCTCACAGTAACTGTATAGTCACCTGCCACACTTACTGAAGGAGATGTCTCGGAAGAAGAGAAGCCATTCGGTCCTGTCCAACCAACTATACTGGCATTTGTACTTGCTGTTAATCTAACAGATGTATTAGTACAAGTTATCATACCTCCTGCTGCTGTAACAGTTGGTGTCGCGGTATCTCCATTAACAACAACTGCCTCAGTTGCTGTACATCCGTTACTTCCTGTAGCTGTAACTGTATAAGTTCCAACTTCAGTAACAACTGGATTCAATGAAGTACTTGAGAATCCATTAGGTCCACTCCATAGTACTGATGAGGCATTGGTATTAGCTATCAATGTCACAGAAGCACTTGCACATGACAGTGTTCCTCCAGTAGCAGAAAGCGTAGGTGCTGTTTGATCAGAAGTAACTGTTGTCGTAGCCGTAGCATCACAACCGTTAGCAGATCTCACAGTCACAGTATACTCCCCTGCTGTATTTACTACTGGCGAAGGCGATGTACTTGTAAAGCCATTTGGTCCAGTCCAGCCTACTAATTGCGCATTAGAGCTAAATGATAATGTTACAGATGATACTGTACAAGTTATCGCTCCTCCAGTTGCACTAACTGATGGTACTGTCTGATCTCCTGTTACAACTGCAGTAACTGTAGCTGTACATCCATTGCTTCCTTGAACAACAAGAGTATAAGTACCTGCTACAGAAGCTACTGGGTTAGTTGAGCTTGTTGCCGCATCTGGACCAGAAAGACTAACAATAGTTCCATTAGTCGACGGATTCAGATTTATACTACCCGTAGTACATGATAATGCTCCACCTGTTAGGCTCGCTGTTGGATCGGTTCTATCCTCACCAACTGTTATAGAAGCTGTAGTACTGCAAGTTTCAGTAGTTACAACAACGGTGTAAACACCTGGTGTATTCACTACAGGACTAGTAGTACTTGACGTAAATCCATTAGGACCTGTCCATGCTACAGATTCTCCATCCGTTGTAAGTATTAACTGTACAGTAGGATTATCACAAGTGATGTTTCCACCGCCTGATATACTTACCATAGGATCATCACAAGGGCAGAGTTCAGGATTAACTGTTACAGTTACAGAGTCATCATTACCGATGTTATCTATAAACACATCGTTAAAGAATACATCCCCTACGTCTGTCGCAGTATTCACAGTATTCTCATTAATTACTAATGAGTATTCCCATACGAACTCTTCATCGCTGATACCATCATTGTTATTATCAATGAAAGCAATAACATTATCACCTCCTACATCTGAAGAGCTAACAAATTCTGGACTTCCTGTCGTTAAGATATTAGGTAGGTTGTTATCCGTTACCGAAATATTTCTTATTTCGACTCCAGGAGCACCACCTAACATTCTCGTTATCAATCTGAAGTTCACCGTTTCACCTGGGCAAACCTCTGTTCTATCTGCTACCTTCTCGACATTGATACCTACACCTATATATGATGATGTATCCCTAGCCGATGCCGTCTGACCATTTCCTGATCCTGAGGCAGTAGCAATATTTGTATACAATCCAAGGATAGCTTGTCCTGTTAGTGTGCAAGTCTCAGTTGCACCTACAGGTAGGCTTGGTATAACACATACTTGACCTTCTTGATCATCGTTAACTACCACATTAGTTAGATCAACATTGCCGGTATTAGTTACTTGATATGTCCAAGTTACCATCGGCATTAGTCCTCCATCAGCAGTTATAATCGCTAACTCTTGACCATCAGTTAGTTTCACAAGACTTATGCTTGGAGCACATACTTCCTGATCAACAGTTACCTGAGCAGTCGAAGTACAGCCATTAGCACCCTGTACAGTTACAGTGTAAGTACCCGCGACTGTCACACTTGGAGAAGCGTCACTTGATGCAAAACCATTAGGTCCTACCCAGTTCACGACAAATCCATTTGTATTCGCAGATAATACTACACTACCTCCTGTGCATGGAAGTACTCCATTTGAGGAAGCTGTAACAGTAGGTGCTGTTGTATCAGAATCTACAATTACACTCGCTGTAGCAACACAACCATTAGCTGAGGTAGCGGTCACAGTATATGTACCTGGAACACTTACCACAGGGCTTAATGAAGTACTTGTGAAACCATTAGGTCCAGTCCAGCTTACTGATGTTACATCTGATGTTGCATTAAGAGTCACGCTTGGTGAATTACATGTTATTGTTCCACCTGTTGCAGTCACTGTTGGTGCCGTAGCATCTTCTGTTACTGTCGCTGTAGCTGTAGCTGTACATCCGTTTGAAGACTGTACTGTCACTGTATATGTACCTGCGGCACTTACACTTGGTGACGCTGCACTAC
>CAYYBR010000291.1:0-5041 GCA_964470035.1 uncultured Saprospiraceae bacterium | reverse complement strand
TTATATAGTAACCGTGATGGGAGCCTTCTTGGGTCTCTTTGAGACTTTTAACTTTGAATGTGCTCACCATGGGGATTATTGCGAGGATACTCCTACGCTAGTCTTCGATCACCCTAATAACGGTGGTGGTGGCTTAGTATCTTGCAATAGTGATCAGCAGTTTTTTCCGACTAACTTCATGTCCGTCAATCGCAGATATAGAGACTTTACTTATGATCAAGTGCTAAGAGTCAGAACAGTGTTAAGACACGCTCACGGCCGACCTCTTTAAAGAGTGTTGGCTGCTAGTAATTAGAATAACCTTTCGGTAGTTAGGTCTCTATAGTTCTTGATGCTACTTAGGCTTAGTTGATACTCAACAACGATACAAGACCTGTAACTAAAGCAGACGCGCTAGATGGGCCTTCATGTAAACTCCACTAGTTCTGGCGCTTTCGATGGGGCTATGGGATGAGCCTGGATCTGGTCTTGGCCAAGCAGCCAAGAAAATATTGATGCAGGACATGATAAGAGGTCTTCTACCCTCCAGACTCGCATCTATCTCATCGCTAAGTGATGTTAGGCCATCTTGTTTCTTTTTTTAAGATATATAGTATCGCTGTACTAGTATACGAAGTATCAGGCTTTGGTTATAGGTGTAAAATTAGTTCTTAGTCAAAGTAACTACGCTCATAGAGAATAGTGATACGCTCATGCTCACCTTGTAGGTTGGCTCCAACAGGGAACATACATTCGATATGTATTAAACTAAAATGAATCAATGCACTCACTGCCCACCACCTTGTATTGGCTAAGGGGGTGTCTCTCGTTTTCTTGGTCATTTTTTCGTATACGTCTTGTACAGCAGATTTTACAATTATTCTAATTCCTGATGGTTGCGAATAGAAAGTTGGTGGAGGATGAAGGAGCGATGGGGCGCTATATCCGTATGTAAAAATTTATGAAGATTCATGTCATAGCATGACCTTCGGTGCATCCGCTACAATTTAGTTTAGTACGTGTTAAGAAGGCGCAATGCGCACTTCTGATCTCCCTTGTGCTTAGTAACCGTGTTGCTGGCCAGGGAGATTCATGTGCTGAGCTAAGATGAGTGAGAGATAGAGATGTTTAAATCAGTTGACAGGTAATGACTCTATAGCTAATCATAAGGACTCTAGAAGGCGATATATGGATAGGGTTTGTAAAGAGATTTATGGATGACGTTGTATTGATCAAAATAAAAATTTAAAAATGAAATTTACGATTCTAGTTGTATTGCTATGGTGTGGCCTTTCTTCATGTGAGATTATAGGGCCTGATGCTAAGAAGGTGCCATATTTATTAGAGGTTCAAGCTGACTTTTCATTTGTCCATACAGCCGGGACTGGACTTGCTAATACTATTCGGACCTTAGATCGATTAGATTTTGATATACCTATCGGCGCAGATATTACACAGTTTAGAATCAGAGATATAAATCTAAGTGTGGTCCCCATCCAAGAAGTGTGCGAAGAGACGTTCATACGATATGGAGTGAGGAATGAGGCATTGCAGATAGGTGGACTGTATGAAGAAACATTTGATAATGAATTAGCTGGAGCTGGTAATCTCCTGATAGATGCATTTATAAGTCATCAGTTTGACCAGAGTCTTGCGACGATAAGTAGATTTATCTCCGACGAGATTATGAATGGAGGTACAGTGACACTTTATTTTTTGGCGAGCTGCAATGATTTAGGGAGCCTTGGGACCTCTTCATTTCAGATAGATGTGGATTATAACTTTATAGTAGAGTATACTCTATGCGAGGATGTATTTGAAAGCCCTGAGCTAGAATTTTGTAACCGATAGACAAGTAAGATGATGTATTATAAAGAAGTTGTTTTTTCTATTTTCTTGATGATGTCGAGTGCCCATATTTATGGACAGAATAATCAGATATACAGTGGAGCATATACCAATGAACTAAACGGACCCGGTTACTTTGCACCTCTGGCAGATGTGGTAGGGGCTAATCTAAGTTCTCAGTCTTTTAGTACCCACTATAAATCTGGCTTTGGTATACACTTTGGTATTATAAGTGTTCGCTCTTTGATTACAGAAGGCCAAAAAAGTCATACTGGTATAAGCACTGGGTTAAATGATAATCGAGAACTCTCAGTTCGAACAATATTTGGAAGACCAGGTGCAGTTATAACTGAGGACGCGACAGGAAATGTCTTTGGGTTTCCTGGGGGCTTTGGACTGAGTACTGTGTCATTTCTATTGCCTCAGGTAACAGTTAGTACTCCAGTTCAGACGGATGTTAGTTTTCGATTTTTTGCCCATGATTTTGTTGGGGAGTTTGGAAGTCTTTCATTGATCGGCGGTGGCCTAAGACATCACTTACATCCTTACTTTAAGTTGGATGACAAGTTACACCTGAGTATAGGTTATAGTTATAACCAATTAAATGCAGATAGTGATATCGTGAACTTTGTTATCCACACGGGCTTCACGGAGGTAGGATACAAAGTGAACAGATTGTTCGTGCCGTTTGTGAATGTACAGTATATTGACTCCTCCTTGTCTATAGATTATATCAGAGAAGAAGTTATTACATCTTTTACAGGGAGTGGCAACGATAACATTAGAGCAGAAATAGGATTTTCTTTTAAGTTAAAGCCTCTTTTGATCAAAGCAGGATATCATGTGGTTGGAACCCAGGGATTCTCAGCACTTGTGGGACTGAGCTTCTAAAAACTACTTTAGAAAATCTAATATTCCTGATTTAGTAGGAATGCTCAATTCCGATAGTTTCTGTTTAAGATATTTGCTGTAGCGATGGGAAGCGATTATGGCGAGATCATTTTTTAAAGTTATAGTTTTATCTCTGTGATTGTATCTTTTGATCTGATGTAGATTGACGAGCATGTCTCGACTGATCTGCATAAAATCTGGATGTGTATCAAGTAGTTTGCTGTAGTGAGATAGTGGCTTGGTCGAATGGAGTTTTTTTGTAGATGAAAACTGAATCAAAGAAGTGCTGCCGTCTGCCTCAAAGTAGGTGACCTCATGAAGTTCTATAATTTCTATGATACCTCTTGGAAGTGCTATGGAGATCGACTTTGGTTTGTCTAGGTTGTTTTGGATGAGTTCTAAGAGTAACTCTATTCTGTCCTTTTCATGAGTATTGCTCTCATGCCTTTTCGCCACCTTCTGAAGAGCTTTGTTGAGGGAGTCTTGTGATATGGGTTTAGTAATAAAGTCCAAGCAAGCAAACTCTATGGCCTTTACTGCGTTTTCAAAACTTGAGTGTGCTGTGATGAATATAATGTCAAATGAAATATTGTCCTTCTTTTTGAGATCTTCGAGCAGCGAGAAAATGTTTCCTTCTCGGAGCTGTATATCAAGTATGGCTAAGTCTATATCTGAATGAGCTATTAGTTGACTTGCCTCCTTTATTGTTTGTGCTTTGCCTAAGATATTTGTAGGGGTAGTAGACTGCTCCAGGAGTAATTCTATAGTCTCTGTGATTTGCTCAGAATCCTCTACGATTATAGTGTTCAACTTCATATTTTAACTGTCTATGATTACTGTAACCTTGGTGCCCTCTCCATAGGTAGACTGAATGTCAATATCGATATTATAACCGAGTTTGTTCAGTAGGTCAACCCTTTCTTTGGTTATTTTCATACCGTATGAAGGACTTGACTTGAGTAACCCATCACTTATCTTTTCTTGTAAGAATCCAGGGCCATTATCCTTGATGATGCATTTTAACTGCTCCTTATCTATACTAAAATCGATCTGAATCTTTCCATCAGCTTCTTTAGGTAGCACTCCATGCTTTACAGCATTCTCTACATATGGCTGAAGAAGCATAGGGGGCAGGATCTCTAGTTCTGGCGCAATTTCAGGGGCTACAATAATGTCGTATTCAAAATGCTGGTTGCTATTACTCTGCTCAAATGATAGATATGACCTTAATAGTTCGATTTCTTTAGTAAGTGTTATTTCGAATTCGTTGTATTGGTTAGGACTATTGCCACGATATGAGACATCTAGATAATTTCTCATGAGTTGAGAAAGTTGTACAAGTTGTTCATTCGCAGATTCTTTGCTATTAAAGAGTATCTTATTCTGGATACTGGCAAGTACATTGAATATAAAGTGTGGGCTCATCTGAGAGAGCAATAACTGTGATCTGAGATATCGGGATTCAGATATTTGTTGCTTGTACTTTCTTTGGCGTATGTAATTAGATATCAACTGGTATAATAAAATAGCAGTCAAGACTGTCAATGTGAGGCTTAGGATATAGGGGAAGTTCTTTCTTTTGTAATATGGTAAACTGATCTTAAGAAAGACTACATCTGAAGTCGAGAGCTTAGGTGCGCTATTTGAACTCGACCAAACTTCTAATCTATGCTTTCCGTGGTCTAGATTTTGGATGGTGAAAGTTGGATCTTCTTGCCAGGCTGACCATTCTTCATCATCTAGTTGATATCTATAGTGCAGTTTTTTGGGAAGGCCTATGCCGATGTTACTTACGGCGATGTTGACATTATCTTGATCACTTATTTCAAATGTAGAATCTCTGTGCACAAATTGGATGGGTCGGTTATCTATGGCATGTATGATCGTTCTAGATGACGGTGTGGACAGGTCGAGGATATTTGGATTTAAGATGTCTACGGAAGATGATGAGCATATGTAGATGTGGCCTGAAGTGTCATTATAGAATGGTGCAAAACCGGGCTCAACTCCTTGGTATCCCATTTGATCATTTATAAAGGTAAGTTCGACTACATCATTGTTTATATACTTCGTCTTGTTGAAGACTATGAGCTCTCTAGGTGTTGCGAGGAGAAGATGATGATCGTCTAGACGCGTAATTCCTTTAATTTGAATGTTCAGTGCGTCCTCATCTATATGCGATAGACTAACGTCTTTGACAATCATCAGTCCAGTTTCTCCACCGAGCCATATATGACCTTTTTGATCCACATATGAGCTAAAGACTCCAGGGCCCGCAGGTAAATTACCGTTTTCTTCTGTATAGTTAAGGATAGACTGATCT
>CAYYBR010000290.1:0-5049 GCA_964470035.1 uncultured Saprospiraceae bacterium | reverse complement strand
GTACAGTGCATGCCCCACAAGATGAAACACCACAACCATATTTAGTGCCTGTCATGTTGAGTTCATCTCTGAGGACCCAGAGTAGTGGCATACCCGGCTCTACATCGACCTCTTTGGTTTTGCCATTTATCTTTAATACCATCGTTACTATGCTTTGATCAAATATAAAGAATTAGGCGCGCGCCTTTCGAGGGATTATTGCCAGATTATAGAACTGAACTGATCGGAGTCTTTCACTTTCGTAAATACTTATCGTAGCAATATTATTCAGGAGTAGACATAAAAAAGGAGACCTACTCCGAAGAGAAGGCCTCCAATCACTGCATCAACCAAAAATTCTTATCAGTATTGCTACTGTGTCTTTTAGACGGGGTAAGATATCATCTGGTCACAGGTAATCCACATTTTTTAACATTTCTTCTTTGAATTTACCATTTTTTGGGGTTTTTGGCGGTCCAAGGTCCTTTTTGGGGTGCTATGGATCATTTACGACAGTGAAACAAAACCTCCTGCCATCCTGTTGTTTTGTCAAATTATCATGATGAGAAGTGTAGTTCATAGATCTGAGGAGAGAGGAAAGGCAGATTTTGGCTGGCTACAGGCTAGACAGTCATTTAGCTTTGGGCGATACTTTGATCCGGAAAAAATCCACTTTGGGGCACTCCGTGTACTGAACGATGACTACATAGCGGGTGGGCGCGGATTTGATACACACTCACATGACAACATGGAGATCGTCACCATACCTCTAGAGGGGTCCCTGCGTCACAAAGATAGTATGGGACATGAGGCAGTGATACGACCAGGTGATATACAAGTGATGAGTGCTGGTACGGGTATATCCCATAGCGAATTCAACCATCTTTCTGACCAACCATGTAAGCTTTTACAACTTTGGATGTTTCCTCGTGAGAAAGGAGTCGAGCCTCGATATGGTGATCTAGCTCTGAACTGGGAGAATAAGAAAAACGAACTAATACAGATCATATCTCCTAATCCAGGTGATGATGAGGGTTCATGGGTCCATCAGGATGCTTGGCTGCATCTCGGGAAGTTTGATGTAGACCAAAAACTGACCTATCAAATCAAAAAGGAAACCAATGGAGTCTATGTATTTGTCATCGAAGGTGAAATACAGATAGGATCAGAAAGATTGGAGAGGAGAGATGCGATCGGCATATGGGAAGATAAAGATGTAGAAATCGAGATCAAAGCTGACAGCCATCTGTTGTTAATAGACGTACCTATGGAGGTACGATACTAGTCTTGCTTTATTTTGGGTTGCCAAGGTTATAATGATGCATACTTGTCTCTGTTGAAACTGATTTCTCTTGAAATCTTAGTGAGCAAATTGATCTTGCCTACTAATACTTCTCCCTTGCCTGTATATGAATGCCGACTTGGGATCGAAAGATCATAAGATGTTTTTATAGGCAGATCGAGCTTGAGATCGACCCTGTACTTGTCATCATGCAAAACCTCAGAGATAGACAGGACCTCCGTGTAGTATATCCCATATTCTTTTTGGTCAAACTCAGTCAGGCCTATCCTCACCTTCATGCCTGGTTCGACTTTTCCCGCGTTCTTAGCGGATAGATAAAGCTCTGATGTGGGCTTTGCTGAGAGATTGCGTGGCGTGATATAGGTGATAACTGATCCTGGCTGGACATGAGAATGATCCCTGATCTGCGGAGTCAGTGCTATCTTTCCGTTGATAGGTGCCATGATGATGTAATTATCTAGATATAGTTGATATGCCCTTCTGATGACACCTACTTGATCTATGATTTTCAACTTCAGCTCTTCGGTGCGAGATGTATAATCTTGACGGAGTTGTTGTTTTTCTCTCTCAACTTGTATTATCTCATTCTTGGCGACTTGCGCTTCTACCTTATTTTCTATCAAGATCGATCTGCGCTCCATGATCGATTGTTGGCGCTTTTCATAGTCCCTCTTTGAGATGCCTCCTTCTACAAACAGGATACTATCTTGCTTCAATTGATTGTGTAAGAAATCTATGATATCTCTTTGATTATCATTGAGTTGTTCATATTGGGATACCTGAGTTTGCTTAGCATCTATAGAACGATCCAAGGTGGCCATGAGAGCCTGAGGGTCAGAGGTCGCTTCCAAAGTCGCTAGCTGTTGGATGATATCATTGAGTGTGTATAGTTCATTGAGTAATTCTCTGAAGTCGGCATGTACCAACTTCTGTATTTCACTACTCAGCGACTTGTATGTCTGCCAATCGATCTGTGTCAACTCATCTTTTACAAAGCTATCAAGCGCCTCGAGATCAGCAGGTGTAATCTGTGCATCGACTGTTGCTACCAACTTATCTCTAGTAACTATATCAGCGTCTTGGATATGCAAATGAAGAATACCAGCTCTCTTAGTTTGTACATCTATAGACTGTCCGCTTCCGTATATAATCACATCACCCTTGATGGTGTCTTGGATCGGAAGGAGGAGAAGGATCGCTGCAAGTATAAGTATGGCGAAGATGACAGCCAATATACTTTTGGTGAGTACTGCCTTAGGCAAGTATTCTGTGTTGATATCATATTTCTTGATGATTGACACTGTTATAGCTCTTCTTTAAAAAGGTCAGCATATCGATTTCCTAAGCTCATCAGTTCTTCATGTGATCCACTTTCTATGACCCTTCCGTCATCCATCAGATAGATTAAGTCCATCTTTTGTGCCACACCCAACTTGTGGGTGATCATGATCAGTGTACGATTATCAAGTACGCTTTTAAGGTTGTCCAAAATCTTGCGATAAGTTGGTCCATCAAGTGCACTAAAAGGCTCGTCAAGTAAGAAATATCCAGAGTTCTTATATAATGCTCTGGCAAGCAAAAGTCTTTGTATCTGCCCCTTACTTAGATCTATATCTTTATTGATGACGGCATTAAAACCTTCTGAGTTTCTTTCGATGACATCCCTGATCAGACTAAGATCCAAGCATTCATTGACTCTTTCTATCTGAAGCGGGTCTACTTCTTCTTCAAAGGTGATGTTGTACCATATACTACGCCCAAACAAGACACTCTCCTGAAGTACAATCGTGCATCCTTTTAGCCAGCTGTTGAGATTGATCTTGTTGAGCTCAAAGTCTCCAACCGAGATATTTCCTTGCTGATAGGAGAGGAGCCCCACTAATAACTTCATCAAGGTAGATTTGCCACTACCACTTTCTCCTACAATAGCCACCTTTTTACCGAATGGGATATGGATGTCTAAGTCCTTGATCACAGGGGTAGATTTTTTATAGGCAAAACTTAGCCCTTTGACCTCGATATCACTGTCAGCCGGTGGTATAGCTTGATGTGAGTAGCGACCATCATCTTCTATAGACAGTATCTTATTGATCCTACCGAGACTGACCTTCGTATCTAGATATTTTGGGGTGTACTGTACTAGCTTTTCGACAGGATGCCAAAGCTGTCCTAAGATATATTGTATAGCTAGAAGGGTGCCCAGAGTCATACTCCCAGCGATAGTTGCTTTAGCAGCTATAAACAATATGAGTATGTCTCTAAGTTGGGTCACGCCATAGATGCCTACATCTATCATCATATTGTTACGTAGTATGTTCAGCCGTGAGTTAGAATACAGGTTTTGTATAGTGTGCCAATTAGAGAGTCTTTTATCTTCTTGATTGTTGGACTTGAGATCTATGATGCCCTTGAAGACGTCGATGATCTCTGACCGTATAGATGAGCTCATACGGAATCGTTCATCATCGAGCGTTTCACGATTGCGCAGATGATAGAACACCCATAGCGCTAGAACCAATATGGACCCTACCATTAATAATCCGATCTGTACATCGAAGATGAAAAGCAATACACCAAACATCAATATCTTCAGAGTGCTCTCCAGGAAGTATGAAGTATCCGTTGTCATGAAGGACTCTACCCGATAGTTGTCATTGAACTGCTGGATCGTCTTGCCTTGTTCTTCTACTGTGAAAAAGGAGAGCGGCTTGCGCATGACCATCTTGAGATAGTCTAAAGTCATCATCAAGCTGATCCTAACACCGATATGTCGTAAGATCCATTTTCGCAATACGTCTGATAGTTGTATACCAACAAAGAGCAAGAGCTGTGATACAAGTATGATGGTGACCACCTCCATATCCGAATACTGAATACCACTATCCACCAATGCTCGCGTAAGGAAAGGAAAGCAGATCTGGAAGAGAGACCATAGGATATTGAGAAGTATGACAAGTATGATACCTGTCCTATACTTCAACATGAGACCAAAAGCCTCTCGTAACCTGAATTGTTGGTTGGCTAGCATGGATATGCTAATGTACTTCTCTACTACGTATAACCCAAAATTGTTTAGTCACTATCAAACAAAATCCAAAGATTTGTGGATATATGTAAATATTCTGTGATAGAAAGCCTAAGTGCTTTCTGTTTCTTTTTTATCTGATATTCCTAAGAGATCGGAAGCTGCGGTTATTTTTTCTTTGAGCCACGAGCTGCTCGGTATGGCAGGATTACTTTCGATAATAGCTTGTGCTTTAGTAATTCGTTTTGGATCTGATTTTTCTGTTGCCTGAACAAGATTATAGACAACATCACAGAAGTCCATGAAGTTTTGTTTTCTTGTTTTTGACATTTTTCTACTTCGACGTAAGAAGACTTTAAATGCTTTGATGGTGGAAATGACAACGTCATTTTCTTCTAGTTCATAGAAGGATGTTATCTGGAGCATTTTCGCATTAATATTAATGCCAGTTGTGTCATAATTTACCTTGGCAAGCTCCCTAACAGCTTGATCAAATTGCTTAGCCGCAAAATGTACTCGAGCCAGACAATATGATTTAACAGACATGCGGATTTTTTGGTCTAAGTGTATTGAATAAGTCTCTATAATTTCAAAAGCCTCTTCTATTTTATTTAAGCGACACGCAAGGATTACCACATTGTTAAAAGCAATAATGTCAATCTTTCTTTGAGATAACTCTATTCCACTAGACAGCCAATATTGCATTACGTCAAAGAACTCTTGATCGACTTCTTTTCCTTTA
>CAYYBR010000289.1:0-5084 GCA_964470035.1 uncultured Saprospiraceae bacterium | reverse complement strand
CCTCCATCTAGTCGTATTCTATTTTATACCGCTTTCGCAAATGTCATTGTTTCATTGAGTCCTTTCGCTCACACGAGAGGTGCTCACGTCCTAATATCGGAGCGCGCCAAAGGTATAACTATCTTTACTTTCGCATTTCTCCAATACCAAAACATCAAATAGATGAATCTGTTCTACAGCGAGACTCGAGATAATGATGCTATATATATCACTGGTCAGGAAGCGGTCCATTGTAACAAAGTATTGAGGAAGAAAGAAGGGGCAGAGGTGCAAGTGATTGATGGCAAGGGTGGTGAGTATACTGCACTTATCAAGTCGGTCACAAGGGATAGGGTAGAAGCGATCATACAGTCTACGATCATTCACGAAAGTGATCCTAAGATGCCACATCTTGCCTTCGGTATGATCAAGCATCCAGCCAGATTTGATTGGCTTATAGAAAAAGTCACAGAAGTAGGTGTTAGCCGGATTACACCTCTTATATGTAAGCGGTCAGAGAAGAGAAAGATCAAGAAAGAACGGGCCGAAAAGATCATCCTTAGCGCTGCCAAGCAGTCAAAGACCTACCACCTTCCTATACTTGATGAACCCATGACTACAGATGAGTTTCTCCAAGAGTTTCCGGGTTCAGGTTTGATAGCTTCTTGGGGACCCGAGGCACAAGAGCTACGGCATGTCATTTTGGACGATCCACATCCCAGGATGATGATCGGTCCAGAAGGTGATTTTACAGATCAGGAGCTCTCCACTTTCGTAAATGCTGGCTACCTCAGAGTAAATCTAGGACGCAAAAGACTGCGTGCTGAGACAGCATGTGTGGTGGCTTGTGCACTTCTTATGAATAAGTAGAGCTGGATCTCTTAGCGCAGAGAGAAAAGCAAAGGGTAAATATGTCCTTGGCTTCTAATGATGTCTTTTCTGATATGCCTCTGGCAAACTATCACAGCATGCACTAACTTTATCGGATGTTTAGAACATCCATATTTCTTATTATAACCTTCTTGGTTTTAACTGCAGCAGACCTGAGAAAAACAGAGATAGCACTCCTGAAATACAGTGGTGGTGGAGACTGGTATGCTAACCCAACAGCTTTGACTAATCTTGCACAATTCTGCAACAAAGAACTTAAAACCAATATCGAACCGAGATATGCCACGGTAGATGTAGGTTCGGCAGAGCTATATGGATATTCATTCATCCATATGACAGGTCATGGCAATGTGGTTTTCTCAGATGCGGATGCAGAAAATTTGAGAAATTATCTGATCGCTGGCGGCTTTCTTCATATCGATGATAACTATGGTATGGATCCATATGTGCGCCTAGCGATGAAGAAGGTATTTCCAGAGTTGGATTTTTTGGAGCTGCCATATGAACACCCGATTTATCATCAGACATTTGACTTTAAGAGTGGTATCCCGAAGATTCATAAGCACGATGATAAACCTGCACAAGGTTTTGGCCTGTTATGGGAAGGTAGACTAGTATGTTACTATAGCTATGAGACGGACCTTGGTGATGGTTGGGAAGATCAAGAAGTGCATAATGATTCTCCAGCTAAGAGGCTGCAGTCACTTAGGATGGGAGCTAATATCGTACAGTTTGCTTTTTCGCAGTAGAGGTATTAGTCGAGGAGTAGGTCTTTGCTTTTCTTGAGGTAAGATCTGATGTTTACCCAGAATGCCATAAAAAGATAGATGATCACGGGAGATCCTACTCCGATAAATGAGGTGTAGATAAAGTATTTGCGGACGACTGAAGATCGTACACCGATCTTGTGTCCTAGATAGGAGCAAACTCCAAATCCATACTTTTCTATTTTATGTCTCAGTTTGTCGATCATGCGTAATTTCAATAATATCCGACTTTTGTATTTCCGCTGATAATCCATCAGAAATATCACAGAGACCTATACAACAGCATAAGCCAATTATTCCAAAAATAGTGATTATTGATAATAGTAGCACTTCGGCACGCAGACTGAGTGCCTTCGAGACGACAGAGGTCTCCTGAGTAAAGGTTCGGGTTATCATGGGTCTTGAGTCTTGATCTTAAAAATATACATGTGCCAGAGGTCAGCCAGCACTTCTCAAGTTAGCAGGAAACAGCTATGGGTTAAATGAGTATCTCAAAGGTATAAACCTAGACGGTAAAGTGTTAATATATTACTATATTTTTTAATATAAATATGTATTGGGACGAATACGAACGAGTTAGAGTAATAGATTATCCTAACTTTGTATGATAGAATTTCATCAAGTGAATATCAATCTCGACCCATCTACAGAGGCACTGAGTAAGGAAGATAAGCAGGTAGAAAAAGCACTGCGCCCAAAAGAACTCAGAGATTTTAGTGGTCAGCCGAAGATAGTAGACAATCTCAGCGTCTTCATCGAAGCCGCTAAGATGCGTGGAGATGCACTTGATCATGTCTTACTTCATGGCCCTCCAGGTCTAGGGAAAACCACTTTATCTCACATCATATCTAATGAGTTGGGCTCTGAACTCAAACTGACGTCTGGTCCTGTACTTGAAAAACCAGGAGACTTAGCTGGTCTTCTCACTAATCTTCAGGAAGGAGATGTCCTCTTTATAGATGAGATCCATAGGCTTAATAATGTAGTAGAAGAGTATCTGTATTCGGCTATGGAGGACTATCGTATCGATATTATGATCGATACAGGCCCTAATGCTCAGAGCATACAGTTGAATGTAGCTCCATTTACATTGATCGGAGCCACCACTCGTATGGGTCTATTGACTCCTCCACTTAGAGCGAGATTCGGTATCACCTGTCATTTGGATTACTATGATGTAGCCACCTTGCAAAAAATCGTTACTCGAAGTGCATCCTTACTTGGCATCGAGATCGAAGAGAAAGGAGCACATGAGATAGCGCGGAGAAGTCGCGGTACTCCACGTATTGCTAATTCTCTATTGAGAAGGGTACGTGACTTTGCTCAAGTGAAGGGCGATGGGACGGTTACTCTTGACATATCACAATTTGCTCTGCAAGCCTTGGATGTAGATGATCTTGGTTTGGATGAGATGGATAATAGGATACTGACTGCCCTGATTCAAAAGTTTAAAGGAGGACCTGTCGGTATAGGCACGATAGCTACCGCTGTCGGAGAAGAAGCAGGTACCATAGAGGAAGTATATGAGCCTTTCTTAATTATGGAAGGATTTATACAACGCACACAGCGAGGTAGGATAGCGACCGACAAAGCCTTTAAGCATCTCAATGTTCCTCGCACTGAGACAGACGGTTTGTTTGGCTAAGAATTTTAGGCTTGAGCTGTCGGCGTAAAGTTCATAGGAGGAAATTGTCCACCACTTCCGCCACCACCTTTCACCTTGATTGGTCCATGTTGAGCTTCGTACTTCTTGATATTATCAGCTAATGCGCTAGCGATGCGCTTAGCATGCTCAGGACTCACGATCACGCGAGACTTAACTTTAGCTTTGGGGACATTGGGAAGCATTCGGACAAAATCGATGACAAACTCCGAGTGACTGTGTGATATAATAGCCAAGTTAGCATATACACCATCAGCCATATCTTCAGGAAGCTCGATGTTGATCTGATTCTTCTGTTTTTTCTTAGGAGTTTCGTCTGCCATGTCAATCTTTTATCAGGGACCAATATTAGTATATATTGACAACTCATAGTACTAATGGTTCAAAATAGGTGCATAATTCATCTAATCCTTACCTTTGCGGCTTTTTACGATAAGATTAAACTTAACATATAATTACACGCACAGATGGCAGGCACAAAAATTACCCTATCAAGAAGAAAGAAATTACAAGTTCCAGATGATCCGATTATACCATTTATAGAGGGAGATGGTATTGGTCCTGATATATGGGCTGCGGCGCAGAAAGTACTAGACGCTGCAGTTGCAAAAGCATTCGATGGTAAAAGAAAGATTCATTGGAAGGAAGTATATGCTGGTGAGAAAGCTAATGCTAAAACTGGTGAGTGGTTACCTGAAGCAACGACTGAGACAATCAAAGATCATCTCGTAGCTATCAAAGGTCCTTTGACCACTCCAGTTGGTGGAGGGTTTAGATCTCTCAATGTTGCTATCCGCCAGATACTTGATCTATATGCATGTGTTCGTCCTGTGAAGTGGTATCGAGGCGTTCCGAGTCCTGTTAAAAAACCAGGATTTGTAGATATGGTCATCTTTAGAGAAAATACAGAGGATATCTACGCAGGTATAGAGTATCTGCACGGTACAGAAGAAAACGATAAGGTCAAGAAGTTTTTGATGGAAGATATGGGAGTAACCGGTATCAGATTTCCAGATAGCGTTTCTTTAGGAGTTAAGCCGGTATCAGTTGAAGGAACCGAGAGGTTAGTGAGATCTGCTATCAACTACGCGATCGCTAATAAGCGTAAGAGTATTACTCTTGTTCACAAGGGTAATATCATGAAGTTTACAGAAGGAAAATTCAAAGAATGGGGCTACGACTTGGCTAAGCGAGAGTTTGGAGCGCAGGATTTGGATGGAGGACCATGGCAAGTTATGGATCACAAGGGGAGAGAGATCATTGTAAAGGATGTGATCGCTGATGCATTTTTGCAGCAAATCTTACTCCGCCCAGCAGAGTATGATGTCATAGCAACACTTAACCTAAACGGAGACTATGTATCCGATGCTCTAGCAGCTATAGTTGGAGGCATAGGTATCGCTCCTGGGGCTAATATCAATTATGAAACAGGGGTAGCAGTATTTGAAGCTACACATGGTACCGCTCCAAAATATGCTGGTCAGGATAAAGTGAATCCGAGTTCAGTAATATTATCAGGTGTGATGATGCTCGAATACATGGGATGGAAGAAAGCCGGTCGTCTTATAGAGAAAGGACTGAAAGGTGCCATCAAGTCAAAAAGAGTTACATATGATTTTGAAAGACTCATGAAAGGAGCTACAAAACTAAAATGTAGTGAGTTTGGTGATGAGATCATCAAGCATATGTAGAACATAGCAAATTTTTAAAATCAAAGGGATGTCGATCAATTCGACATCCCTTTTTTGTTTGTTCTTTTTATGTAATCCATTCTACTTATGCGT
>CAYYBR010000288.1:0-5108 GCA_964470035.1 uncultured Saprospiraceae bacterium | reverse complement strand
ACGCAAAGTCCTGCGAACAGATAAAATCCACTTGGAAGTCATCATAAGTGTGATGTCAGGTTTTATATTATTGGGTATAATCGGGGGCGTTTGTTTTGAATTCCTAGATTATTTTGCACCAGAATCTTTAATCTTTACTTCTCCTAAGCGTGCCTATAGTTTTTACTACTTCAGTTTTATTAATCTTACCTCTGTAGGCTTTGGAGATATTATCCCAAACTCTTCGAAAGCTCAAGCAATGACAGTTTTAATCGGAATTCTAGGCCAGTTCTATTTAGCTTTTGGAGTTTCGGTATTCGTAGGAAAGTACCTAAGTCAAAAACAATAATATTTTAACCCTATCAACAGCATAACATGAAAGACAAAAAACGAGTCTGGTACAAGGTTTTAGAAAACAAGGAGGAGCTTTTAGATAACAGAGTGATGACAGTGACTGCTGGTCATACAGGTATTTGTCTTGCAAATTTCGAGGGTAAAATATGTGCACTCGATAATAAATGTCCACATCAAGGCGGCCCTCTTGGTGAGGGCTCCATCGAGAATGGACTTTTACGTTGTCCTTGGCACGGTTGGGACTTTCATCCATGCACAGGACTAGCTCCTGGCTTTGATGATGGTGTAGAAACATATCCTACAAAGCTGGAAGGAGATACTGTCTACGTAGGATTAGAAGAAGAACCTGCTCACGAGGACACCATAACGGATATCATGGCAGAGACGATGGTCAACTGGGGAGTTAATCGTGTCTTTGGCATGGTCGGTCACTCTAACCTAGGACTGGCTGATGCACTCAGACGTCAAGAAGAAAAGGGCAACTTAAAATTCATAGGTATCCGCCATGAAGGCGCCGCAGCTTTTGCAGCTTCCGCTTATGGAAAACTAACAGGTAGGCCAGCAGCGTGCTTTGCTATAGCTGGACCGGGAGCGACTAATCTCTATACTGGTTTGTGGGATGCCAGAGTAGATCGAGCACCTATCCTAGCGCTGACAGGTCAGGTCGATACACAGGTCGTTGGGACTGGTAATTTTCAAGAACTTGACTTAGTCAAAGCCTTTGATACTGTGGCTGCATTTAACCATCGCGTTCAAGCTAACAGTAAGCACAGTGAGTTAATGGCACTCGCTATAAAACATGCCATTCTCAAAAGGGACGTTGCGCATCTGACCTTCCCGGACGAAATACAAATCTTGCCCGCTCAGGATAAAGATAAATCTCAGACACCCGAAGGTCGTATCACACCTATGACCATCAGTCCTCCAAAAGAATCCTTTGATAAAGCGTTAGGATTTCTTAATGAAGCAAAAAGGCCGGCCATAATCGTTGGTCATGGTGCTAGATTTCATATGGACAAGGTCATCACCTTCGCCGAAAAAATAAACTGTCCTGTTATGACCACCTTCAAAGGAAAAGGTCAAATACCTGATGCTCATCCACTCGGTTGTGGAGTCCTCGGGCGCAGCGGCACACCCATTGCATCTTGGTTTATGAATGAAGCGGACCTACTCTTGGTCATAGGAGCTTCATTTTCTAAACATACCGGCATCACATCAAAAATACCGACTATACAAATCGACTTCGACCCGTTGGCTTTGAGTAAATTCCATAAGGTAGATGCTGCCGTATGGGGCGAAATCTCTACGACAGTTTCGATGCTAGAAGAGCAAATTACATCTCTTGATAATAAGATAGATCGTAAAGCTGAAATCTCTACTCGGTGGGATATATGGAAAGCAGAAAAGCAAAAGCGCCTGACTGAAGATCGAGGTAAAGGCATCTCTTCTATATCAGTTTTTGATGCCTTGAATAAATACGCACCCTCTAATGCAGTCATGACTGTTGATGTAGGTAATAATGCCTATTCTTTTGGTCGATATTTTGAATCAACTAATCAAAGTTTCTTAATGTCAGGGTACTTAGGATCCATTGGTTTTGCCCTTCCTGCTGCTATCGGTGCGTGGGCTGCCGTAGGAGACGAACGACCCATCATAGCCGTCGCAGGAGACGGTGGATTTTGCCAATATCTAGCAGAGATTACGACCCTTGCTAAATACAAGATTCCCGTCAAGATGATTGTGTTAAATAATAACGAGCTTGGCAAAATATCAAAAGAGCAGCGTGCTGGAGAATTTGAGGTCTGGGCTACCTCCTTGGTTAATCCAAACTTCGCTGACTATGCAGAGAGTTGTGGCATCCTTGGCATTCAAGTCACTGACCGCGATAAGCTATTAGGAGCTATGGAACAACTCATCCAACACGATGGTCCAGGACTACTGGAAGTAAAGACGGATGTAGGATTGATATAAGCAATCCGCAACTATCATCCACATCAATTTGAAAGCTCCCCCTAAAAATGCTCCACACCTCAAATAAGGAAAAAACATAAATTAGGAGCCATGAAAAAGTCAAGATTCAGAGAATCGCAGATAATCAAAGCAATCAAGGAGAACCAAGGTGGAAGGCGAATAGAAGACTTCACTTAAAGCAGCTTAAGGAGCTTCAAGCTGAGAATGCGAGTTGAAGCGCAAGTAAGCCAAAAGAGCCCTGCACTATTGATATGAAGAGCAGCAGCAGGTAGATACTTGGCTGCAGAGCATGTAAAAGATACTACTTGGAATGTTTACTACAGAAACGTACTTTTAGGATACTTCGATGAGAGTATGTTTATAAAGAAAGAACAATATCTAAAACTACCGCCTCCTTAAGTGTAAACTATGTACCCGAAGAAGTGTATACTATGTCGCTTTTAGTACAGCAATAAAAAAATAGAAACTTCAAGAATCTAACGTTGTCAAAAAGTATGAGACTTATAATTTTCGCAATCTTCTTTTTATTTATTTTCTGTTCTGCTCAGGGACAACATACTGATACGAAATGGTACAGCGAGACTACGAGCAATGGGGTGATCATACAAAACAGTTTTCCCAAAGGTGGGTTTTATCCAGGTCCGATAGAGAAATATTTCAACTATAGTTACTTGGTGTTCTTTCATCGAATAACAAATAAAACTGAGAGTCCCTTTGAAATAGAAGTTAATTTTTCTGGGGACTCAATAGCAATCCCAAACTCCCCAGACACCTTTATGAAATTATTTCTCCCACAAGATACAATGACCATTGAAAAAGAAAGCTTAATTAGCTACGGAGTCACAGAATTAGAATCTCTCGATAGCCCAACCTGTTTCCACAAAACATTAAATCCTGAAGAAGAATGCCTTTTTTATACCGTAGCGATTTTTTATCAAACAAAAACTGATGAATGGAGTCAAGAAAGAGGTGGCAATCGTGCAGAGTTTGTTTTAGATGACCAAAACTTGATCTATAAAATACCGCCGCAGAAAAACTCACTCTTTTGCGGAACTATTACTTTTAACGAATGAGCTTCAATAAATATCATGATAAGCACTCTATGAATACATGCCACAAGCATTTAGAAATATTACGAATGCTAATAAAATATTTGAAATTAAAGCCAGTGCATAATTAGCGATAATACGATCATACTCATTTTCTCGTCATCAGTACGTCGCTTATCGCAGAACCTTTATATCAAATACTTTGGGAGAAAAGAGTTATTACAAAACTATGAGGGACTTGGTATTGTAGCGTACCAAATAGCGAATGATAGAGGATACACTTTAAGGAGAAACTCGGAGATTTCTCAATATGAACTGAATAATCCCGAAGCTATCACAAGAATGGGCATGAGAGGGCTTTCCTTAAGCCTCATAACCTGGTTTAACTACAATGAAAATCGAGTATGCAAAGGGGATTTTTACCCCCAATATCTTACAGCACCTACGTGACATTCTTCCCGAAAGAAACATTATAGAATAAAATGAAATGCGCCAAATAACCAACTATCACCACCACTATAGCCGCCTAACGGCAAGCGACGACGGGTAAGGCCGTTCCGTCAGAGGCTGTAAAAACATCCAACACTAAAAACCAAATCACAGTGAAAAGTAATTCTAATGTCAACCTTGAGCTTTCTGATATGGAAAGATCTCTTTTACGAAAAAACAAAATCAAGAAAAGTCAAATCTTAGAACTCGGTTCTGATGAATTATCCTTTCTACTCAACATATCTGAAGAAAGAGCGAAAGAGCTCCAGGCACTAGCTGACTTCCAAAGAATTCCTTCTATAGGATTGGAGTTTGCCAAAGACTTAGTTTTTTTAGGTTATTATAGAGTAGATGAATTGAGATCTAAAAATGGAGCTCAATTAACTAACCTTTATGAACAGAAGAAAGGCTATAGAACAGATCCATGTGTAGAAGACCAATTCAGATTGGCCGTAGACTTTGCGGAAAATGCAGACTACTCAAAAAAATGGTGGGATTTTACAGAGGAAAGGAAGAGATACAGAAGTGAAATTGGGTATCCAAGTGACCGACCTAAGAAGAATTGGACTGAGGTCTGAGAGATAGGGTCGTTGATGTTGGACATCTTGCAGCACCACTCAAAGCTAGATAGCACGATTTTACACTGCATTACGCCCCCGTAATCTCGCAGTACGCCCTATTTTATCAGGATTATACCTAATACTTCTTCTTAGGGACCACATGGCCTTCCTGAAAGGCTTAATTTGTACCTCAGAATATACGATATGAGATTCTTCCTTTTCTTGATTGCTCTACTCTTCACGATGCACCTTGGAGCTCAAAACAATACAGGTGAAATATTATACGTCGATAAAATCAATATCCATAAGGGACTTCCACCTGAGATGGAAGCAATGAAAGAACGGATACCGGAGTTCAGAGAGTCTAAGAAGATCTTGTACTTCAATCCTGAAGAGACGCTTTACATCAATAAGCCTAGGGATGCATCGGATCAGCAGACGCAGCGAGAGTTTCAGGGAGAAGGTCGACGCAGAGGTGGTAGATTCGGTAGAAATAATAGTGATAACAAGTTCTACACCGATCTTAAGAATAGCACATCTGTAGACTCGAGAAACTTCTTTGGCAAGGACTTCTTAATCGAAGGAAGTAGAAGCGCCCTCAAGTGGAAGATAACGGGAGAGCAAAAGCAAGTAGGATCGTTTCTCTGCCAGAAAGCGACATATCAGGACACGACTCAAAGTATAGTTGCCTGGTTCACTCCTATGA
>CAYYBR010000287.1:0-5162 GCA_964470035.1 uncultured Saprospiraceae bacterium | reverse complement strand
CGTATCAACATTTCGAACCTAGTGAACTGATTTTTTTCGACTTTTGCGGCGATGAAGAGGATCGCGCTTTTTGTTTTGAGACTATTCGGTTGGAAAGTTGATTTTACTATGCCCATCGAACATAAAAGATCTGTTCTTATAGCTGCACCCCATACCAGCAACTGGGATTTTTTATTTGTGAGATTAGCTTTTTGGGCCCTTGAAGTGCCTATGAAGGTGGCTATTAAGGATGATTGGACGAAGTTCCCATTTGGACTTATCATCAAACCTCTCGGAGGAGTTGGTGTAAATAGATCACCCAAAAAAGCTGGAGAGAGAAGAAAAAGTCAAGTAGATGCTATGGCTGAGTTGTTTGATCAATATGACCAGATCGGATTAGTGATCGCACCGGAAGGCACAAGAAAACTTACACCGAACTGGAAGATGGGATACTACTGGATAGCTCAACAAGCTGGAGTACCAATTGTATGCGGATATCTTGATTATAAAAAGAAGGTAGCTGGTATAGGGCCCCATGTCATACATCCAAAAGGAAATCCTGACGATGAGTTGAATGCTGTGATGGACTTTTATCAAGATATCACCGGTAGGAACCCAGATCAATTTCAGATAGATCGGCGATATGCGCAAGATTAGCTGAAAGCAGAAACTTAGCAGCTTGCCATCTCCTTTACTTTTTCATTGAATTAAAGGATTTTTTTCTTGTTAGCGCTTCAACAAAGTAGTAATCAGCATAGCTTATAGGTACACTGTGTTCGAAATCTCCCGGTATGCTACCTACACTTTTGTCTAGAATGAAATATTGAGCATCTGTTCTATATTTTTCTTGTTCGAGGCTAGCAAGGATCTTATCTGCGTGCGATAGATATTCCTTGGCCTTTGATTGATCAAATTTGTGTAACTCGTAAAGGGCTGCAGCGGTTACTGTAGATGCAGATACATCCCGCGGTTCGTCAGGGATATTGGGAGCATCATAGTCCCAATAAGGGATGCCATCGGCTGGAAGTCGTTTGTGATTGATGATGTAATCAGCAATCCTATTGGCACGCTCTAGGTATCTTTTGTCCTTGGTATAACGATAGCAGAGTGTGAAACCATAAAGACCCCATGCCTGTCCTCTACTCCAAGCACTCTCATGATCGGCTCCTTGATGGGTATGTCTGTTTCTAATTTCTCCTGTGCTAGGATCATAGTCTATGACATGATATGAGCTGTTATCAGATCTAAAATGATTTTTTAGAGTTGTGTTAGCATGGTCTACAGCTATGTCATAATACTTTTGATCTCCTGACAATAAGGAAGCTTCAAACATTATTTCAAGATTCATCATGTTATCGATAATGACGGGGTAGCTCCATACATCATTGTTGAAATCCCATGATTTGATGGCTCCAACTTGAGGGTTATATCTTTTGCTCAAGGTTTCTGCAGCAGTCAGAACAACCTCTTTATAATCTTGATTTTTATCTATCCTATATGCGTTACCGAAACTGCAGTATATCTTAAATCCAAGGTCATGAGTAGTGCTGTCAAACTTTTCTTTTTCAACAGTTTCCATCCATCTGAGCGCTGCTTCTTTATATTGTTTATCACCAGTATGATCATGTAGCATCAAAAGAGTGCCAGGTAAGAAACCACTTGTCCACGACTTAGACTTTGTTGCATTTAGACTGCCGTCTTGATTGAGAGACCTAGGAATTAGATTAAAATTAGTAGTCGATTTGTCAAGATCTGATTTAAGTTTTGCGGCTACTTGATTGAGAGTGCGAACTGCGTCACCCTCTATGGTAGTTGACTTATGTTCTTCTTTACAAGAAGACATAGATAGCAATATGATGCCTACTATGATTAGTGATCTTATCATCGGCTTTAGGTTTGTTTTGAATACTCGACTTTGATTCAAACATAAGAGGATTATGTCGAAGACTAAAGTCTCTTAGTTTTCTTCAACCACAGACATACCTTGTCAGGATGACTCAATGATACACCCTCTTACTTTATAGTCAAGATAGAAGCATCAGCGTAAAAAAGAAAAGCGGTATGCTTCAAAATTTGAAACATACCGCTTTTCGCAAGAGTGAATGAAGAAGTTTACTTCTTCATCATCTCACCTTTTAATACGAAATCATCTTTTGTAAATCCATTATTGAACTTGATGTTGCTAAATGTATACTGACCATTCATGGCATATTCACCAGTTTCGGGATTAGGAGCAAAAGACTTTCTTCTCGCTGGCACGTAGATGCCATCGATCACATCATATCCTATCTCCATCCTAAGTATCGGAGCAGTGACTCCAAATGCTGGTAGTGAAAAGTAGAAGAGATCTATAAGATTAGATTTAGTGTTATAGTACAGGATGTATTCATCATCTGCTGCCTTGCCTGTCATCTCATTTTTATACTTGAGAGATACTTTTTCATACTTGACACCTTTTACCTCTTCTGAACCAAGATAAGTATGGATAGTACTTGGATCCGCCAGTTTGTAAGACATCATAAACCAGAAAGGATTGACTTCTCTGATGAACTTAGTAGCTCCAAGAGCCTGCTCATCTTCGATGAATTTCCCATTGAGTGTCATTTGTGGTACACCATCTATGAGAGACTGTACAGCGACGCCCTCCATGTTGGGTAGAACATTTCTTTGATGCACTGTGTATCGTGCCCATGTGTGCTCACCATCTATGATGAATTTTTCTGAAGAGACGTCCTTACCAGCATCAAAGTTGTCATATAGGTAGTCGAACTGCACATCCTTCTTTTTCCAAAGATCTGCATAGTCCCCAGTCACTGCATACATCTTTGATAAGAGCTTTTTGGACATGGCATCTGCTTGTTGGGCGCTCATATCAGTCGCGAACAAGAGTAGGAAGAAAGCTGCTGTAAGCTTAGAAAGTGAAAGTAGATTTGTAGTCATTATGATATTACTGTTAATCAATTAAAAGATTGTTTCTTATATACTAAGCTCATGTCAGCTTAGTATTATTCAGAGGTGTAACCGAGATGATGTCTCATTGTTCAATAAGCAGATTTTTTCGCCGATTTTAGATTATACGTAGTTCTTTTTCTCACCTATATTGCCCATCTCAAATAAGAGTGGCATGAATAACGATGATATCATAAAGAGACTTGAGCAAAACAGACCACAATTCCTTGACCGCTTTGATTGTAAGATTCTAAATGTTGATCCTAAGGGTAGTTGTCAGATGGAGTTTAAGATATCCGAAGATTACTGTCACTCAGGTAATGTCATCCAAGGAGGCTTTGTAACTGCGATGTTGGATGCGGTCAGTTCGCATGCCATATTCGTCACAAGCCCTGATATCGTTAACGTGTCTACGATGGAGTTAAAGGTGAGCTTTTATGTTCCGAGCCTAGCTGGAAGGTATAAAGCCATAGGAAGGATAGAAAAGGCTGGATATAAGACTGCCTTTTTGAGCGCTGACTTAATCAATGAGGATGGAGTAACCACAGCAGCACTGAGTTCCACGGCTAAGATCATTAGAAGGCCGAAGACATAGATGTTGATCCTGAAGAAGCTGCTAAAAGAAATTTCTGAATCTATTATATCAGGGGATTTTAAAGAAATTGCAGATAGAATAGCAAAGAAACTAGGTATTGCAACAGATGAAATCGGCCTAATTACGCTCGCAGGATTAAAGCAGCTAGATAAGGCAATATCAATATGAGATACAAAAGCCTATAACTCTATCATGGATAGGCTATACGGCAAAGCTTCTCAAGATATAGGCATGAAAGTACAGCAACCTATAGAAGTAGGTAAGCCAATTACCTTGACAGAGCTAATAAGTCTGTCTTCAGAAAGACTAGACAGTTAAAGGCGACATTTTCAACCCAAAATTAAGCTCATACAGAGACGATCATTGATTGAATGGTATGTATTGGTCTAGAAAAGTGAGATAATGGATTCTCAAGGCTAAAGAATCGCCAAGAGCCTATAATAGCAATAAACCTACCACCAATGTTAGGTATCTTCACTTGTAAATTTCATAAGCATGAGGCAGATTGTTTCTACGTTCTATCACAATGCATTTTTAATACTTGCTGAAGATAAGTACATCCAAGATGAGAAGCGAAAGAGATTGGGGGTATACCTTATCAAGAGATTGGTTAGGAATAATTATTCAGAAGAGGAATTAGCAGACTTGTATATCTGCTCTTATCTATTGAAATTGAAGCTAGTCCGACGTTATGGAAATACACTTTGTGATAGGAACTTAGGATTTTGCTATGAATCTAATACTATCTGGCAATAACTCCATTCAAAGTCTTTCGCTATTTCTTTCCTAGTCTTGCGCTTTTTATCAATAGCTGACAACAGGCGATTTAAATCAGCCTATCAACTATGATATAGGTTTATTTTCTACTTCTTATCTTCTTCCTAATTCTACCTAGCGATTGGCCTACTACATCTAATAGAAGCTCCATTGATTCAAACGATGATTTTTTTGCAAGCTCCTCAATTTGCTTCAAGGATACGTCACCTTTCTTTTTTTCAAAGATTCCATTTAACTCATGAAGGGTGCATCCCAAACATACAGATTCAAATAGATTGGGATCAACAAAAGAAAATCTTGAACTTGTTACTTTTCTTACTCTAACCAAAAAATCAGGATAGAAATCAAATATAGAGAAAGGCGACTGACAGTTAGATTGTAAATCACCAAGTGCATTTCTAGCAACCACGCCAACTGTGTGGAAGTACATGATTTTTTCAAATTTGGTTTTGTAATGTTTAATGTCGTTAATAGACATTCTTACGGCTTCATAGTTTAGCCACCATATCCAACCACGAACCTTAAAGCAATTTTGCTTTTCACGTCTTGCCAACCAATAGACAATATTCCTATAATAGTGCTGAAAAAAGTTATATGCGTCCAAAGCATCCTGTTCCTGTTGAGTAGGAACATAGCCATTGTTGACTGATACTTTTAGATTTTCATATTGATTTATATTAATATAAAAATGATGATGCCACGTGGATTCTACAAGGACCCTCCCTGTCGTTGAGTGTTTATGCCCATCTAATGCGCAGATAACACCAAATTGATCAATATTCGCATTATCGTTGTGATTAGTAGCGTGAGCCACAATTTCTGGTTTTGTATTTTGCCCGTTGACTAAAGGATACTCTTCTGT
>CAYYBR010000286.1:0-5190 GCA_964470035.1 uncultured Saprospiraceae bacterium | reverse complement strand
GTAATGGGATCATAACCGTAGTACAAGCTTTCGTTAATCACTATACAATCAAGGTCACCGTCGTTATCATAGTCGAAAAAGGCAGACTGAGTACTGATCCCTTTATCATCTAATCCATACTCTTGTGCGCGCTCTGTGAACGTCATGTCACCATTATTCACATACAACAGATTAGCTCTTTGATCTCTGTCGTGAGGGCCTCCCTGAGATATATAAAAATCTAGCTTACCATCTTCATTGATATCAACTGTGGTTACTCCATTAGACCAGTTCTTGCTTTCATTGATACCTGATAGATCGGTGATATTATCATACGTCCAGTCTCCCTTATTAATGTATAGGTGATTCTCTCCTTGATTAGCTGTAAAAAAAAGATCGGGCAGGCCGTCATTATTGATATCTCCAGCTGCTACTCCACCTCCATTATAGAAGTAATCGAAGTCAAAGAGATTGGCTTTAGTAGAGACGTCTGGGTTCAATTCATTTACGAAAGTGATACCTGTCTGGGTAGAACTCAGCTGCGTAAAGCGAAATGAAGAATCTACCTTGCTTTGCTGCCCACAGCCTATGAACAATAAGATTAACAACAATACTCCAAGAGATTGACTCTTCATCATATCACTAAGTTCTAACTTTTGTCATAATGACACTATCTCTTTTATGATTTTGTAGCTAGTCACAACCACTACATGTTATACGTATGAGTAGTGTGATTATAGTGGCTAGTAGCACAAATATTTACATTTGCGACATAATTCTTATGAAGATGACACGCTTACTTCTTATCCTCGGCTTTTTAGTACTCTCCCAAAGCGCTTCAGGCCAGAACTATTTTACTACCAAGTTGGGCATATCTCTGTCTAATCAGAGTCCCACAGGGGGTAATCCTAGGTTTGGTATCGCTACAGGCTTGGGATATGAATATCAAATCAGCAAGGTGTTTTGGGTAGCTGGCGGTATCGACTACGTCAATAAGGGAACATCCTTAGGTGTTGTCGCCAATGTCACGGAGTACACTAGAAGAATCAACTACTGGGAAGTACCATTTTCTCTGAAATACAAATACTTCTTTAGTCCTAGCTTTCAGTGGGGCTTCTTTGGAGGTGTAAATATCGGCTTTGCTAACAGGGCTAGAGATCGATTTTTTATGATTGGCACACCCCAGATCGTAGAACTTGGGATTGGAACACCAACAGGTGCGAACCGGATAGATTTTGGCGTTCATATCGGTGGTGAATTGAACTTCACATCTGACTACGGTCAGCTTACGATGTTCGCTTTGTTTAATCCTAGCTTAAGCTCTGCACTTGTCGACCCTCTAGGATCAGCAGACCTCACTAATAATGCGCTCCAAGCAGGTTTCATAGTAAAGATAGGTCGTGCTCCTTATGACCCAGCTAAAGAAAGAGAAGAGTAAGACTTAGTCAAAAAGCGCTACGTTTTTTGATATATAAGCGCTGCGATCATTAGTTAAGAACACTTGTACGATGTACATACCCGAGACAAGAAAGTCCGCCTCAATGGTATATATGTTGCGATTAGGCAGTAGCTCCTCAGCTTTTGTAAGAGGCAAACCACCAATACTCCAGATCCGATAGCCAAAAACTTCGACATCGGTCTGCTGGATGATGATATCTCTACCATCTGTAGAGACCTGTAGATCCTGACCAAATTCTAACTCGAAAACTGAGGTAGATAGGTCTTGTTCGCAGCCCTGGTCTATCGTGGCCATGGGATTAAAAAAGCCATCAGCACTATCAGTACATCCTAATACATCTAAAGATTCTTGTCCTTGTATGATACGGACAGACTGATTAACGGGAAGATTATGATGAGTTTGCTGCTGACCATTAGTCCAGGTCACTACCACAGAATCTATAGTCTCCGAATCACCCAGCCCAAAGTGAACAAAGGGACTCATCTGAGAAACATGGGCACCACTAGTGTACTTATAACCGAGATAGGCTTCTCCACCGTGATAGAGGTGTACAGTACTGCCATAAGCATCAGCAGCGTCAGTTGTACCTCGGAGATCTATTTTTATAAAATTACCAGAATCTTCAGTGTCATTGCGATAGATTCTATAGGCTCTTTCGGCTAGGTCAGTTGGTTCAAAGTTGACATAGGCAGTAACTATATCTAGATCTCCATCATTATCGATATCTCCTGCTGCCGCTCCTCTGTTGATGCTAGGACCTTCAAAGTAAATACCAAATCTTTCATCGGTGAGCACAAACTCACCATCCTGATTGAGGAAGAGGATATTAGGATCTACAAAAGATCCTTCAATAAAACTAGGAGAAAACACAGTCCCATTGGCCACAAAAAGGTCGAGATCTGCGTCTTGATCTATGTCCAGAAAAAAGGTAGACCAAGACGTAGCCAGCTTGTCATCCGGAGTGGTAGTATTGTCCACTCCAAAATCAAACTGACCTTCCATAAATCGCTCATCTTCCCATATATAGAGAGAATTATCTCCGAGATTAGAAACATAGTAGTCCAAGTCCAAGTCTTGGTCGATATCACCTATCCCTATCCCCATACCATACATGGATCTATCCAAGCCATATCGAGCAGCTTCATCCTGGTACTCACCGAACTCATCAGGCACAAGAAATTCATTAGCATGGATGAATGGTCCAAAGTCATTAGCGATATAGATACCATACTGGTCACTGTCAGGCACAGGAACTACTGTGACTGCTAGTCCACAACCATCTCCTTGTGCGTTCATCTCTTCAGCACGCTCCACAAAGGTGAAGTCGCCTTGATTGATATATAAAAAGTTATCATCACAACCATGGCTAAAACCTACGATCTCACCGCTGTCATCACGGTCTATAGATTCTTCTCTGATATAATTGAGTACGTATATATCTAGAAGGCCATCGAGGTTAAAATCATGAAGTGCTATACCCATGGCATTTCCTTGTTCTGACAGTGCGATGTCGATGTCCACTCTCGTAAATGTCCCATCACAGTTATTACGCAGTATGACGTCATAATCCTCTAAGGCATAAGTTCCTAAGACAATATCAGGGCATCCGTCATTATTCAGGTCTCCTACATTGACTACAGATGTAATGTGCGTTGAGTCATGCTTTGAAAGTAAAAAAGATACATCTTCAAAAGTGCCATCCCCTTGGTTGCGCCAAAGTCGATCTGGCGTAGATCCTCCAGTCATCACGAGATCTTCCCACCCATCCATATCGAAGTCTATGAATGCCACTCCTCCTCCTAAGAAGGCGGGATTGGCATAAGCATGAAATACCTCCGACGACTCTGTAATATCACTGTACTGCGAATGCAGAAAATGACACACTAGCAAAGTAAAGGTGAGTAGATATATCCTCAGCATATATGTAGATAAAAAATGGGCTAGCGAATCAAATCACTAGCCCAATAATATCATAAAGATTATGAACTAAACTATTGCCTAGTAAATAACACTATGTCAGTATTAGAGTATCCGCATCCACCTCCATCTTCTTCTACTACGAAAGTAACTGAACTATCGTCTGAAAAGCTAAATGGTTGTGGCTCTCCTCCGTTATAAGCAATAACAGGAGGCGCACATTGTACACCTGGAGTTGTATCAATCCAGAACACAACATCACAGACGAACTCTGCAGTAGCTGGCATATCAAAACCTCCAAATTGATCGATAACAACAACTCCGTTGATAGCTCTTCTTGTAGTCGATCCTGGAACTAAATCAAAAGTTACAGTATTCTCTCTAATTCCTGTAGCCCATGGGTTACCAGGACCTTGGATATGAGAGATAGCATACGTACCTACGAAGAAGTCATCAGGAAGAGGGCAAGTTGCATTTACATTCCAATCAAAGAATGCTCTAAATGCTGGGCCGAAGATCGTAGACTCAGTATTATCTGAAGTAAACGTTCTTCCATCTTCCAGAACAAGCTCAGATCTGAATTGGAACCTATCACCTGGTGATACTGCATCTAGAGGCACTCCAGCCGCACCTGCTACCTCAGTAAATGGGAAGTTAAGCATGAGCGAACGGTTACCTTCTGCATTGTCAGAAAAGTCACCTTGTCCAAATTGTCTGAATAATGTTTCACTTGATGATAAATCACCATTACCAGGGTTATTATCATCAAATGTTACGAATACATTGTAGTTCGCCACATTAGCACCTGCATCCTCTGATCTAAAGTCGATCTCATGTATGTAAGATGAGCCTTGTAGATCATTAAGATCAAACTCACTTGCTATAAGATTAACAGTACGAGGAAATGCACCAATCTGAGCGTTATCTACGGATATAATCGGAGCTCTTGACGGATCTGCTGAACATGAAGCTAGCAACGCAACAACTACGAGATATAGAAATCCTTTTCTCATTTTCATTTCTTTTTAAATGTATTAGTTAAAGCAAGGACCTAAATCAGAAGCTTGCGTATCCCAGAAAACTTGTTGCTGCTGATCTTTCTGACTAGCAGTCTGGTTCAAGTTTACATTTACCGCAGGATATAGTGCTGATCTAATAAATTCTCCAGCAACGCTAGGGCCTTGGATTGCTGGTTGGAGGTTCAAAGGACGACCTGTTCTTCTGATCAAGTTAAATCCTTCTAGTCCATTACCATATGTAGCAATCAAGAACTCCTTCGCTATTACATCCATCGGATCACTAGCATTATCAAAGTTATCAGCAACAACAGCTAGGTATGCATCAATATCATCTAACTGTGGTAAGAAATCTCTTCCAAATAATTCATTACCGTTGATATCTGTAGCAACAACATCAGAAACAGATGTTGGATCTCTCTCCATGATAAAGTTTAACACCTTATCAATAGAGCTCTGAACACCAGCTAACAAAAACTGTCTTGCATCATCATTATTCCCACTAAGTGCAGCCATCTCAGCTCTCATAAAATCTACGAAGAACGAAGGCATGATAGGGTGAATACCCGCACCTAAACCACCATCAGTTCCTAGATTCTGAGTTCCTTCGAATGAGTTGTTATCATACTTACCTCCTGCAGGATATACACCGTATACCGCTCTGATATCACCATCTGGTGGGATACCATTACCGTTACCATGATCACGGCCATAATAACCTTGATCTAAGCTACCTACACAATAAGGCATATCCTCATCACAATTCAGGTACCACTCAGGAGTAGCATCTGGATCAGGTAAAACAGAGAATATACAATC
>CAYYBR010000285.1:0-5243 GCA_964470035.1 uncultured Saprospiraceae bacterium | reverse complement strand
AATCGTTACATGAGAATGAAGTCTGACTGTCATTTACGAAAGTGACAGTAAGTTCATTAGAAGCTGCACAATTATCTGAGATGCCAGTTACAACGCTGATATCGTCCTCAGGTATATCTTCTACACATGAGACTGTGATCGGATTTAGATCACCAACCGATGGCGCTTCTTCATCTCTGATCGTGATGGTTTGTTCTACTTCAGTGGAGTTGCCAGCACAATCTGTGATTCTATACGTCCTTGTAACAGTTGTCCCACCATTAGCAAAGTCACCACAATCAAAGCTTGTCTGGCTATCGCTTACATGTTCTACTGTCAGCTCGTTAGGTGATGCACAGTTATCTGCTTCATCCGTGACCACATTAGTGTCTGGAGCAGGGATATCCTCAAAGCACTGTACTGTGACAGGATCTGGATTACTTGCTGTAGGATTAGTGACATCGTCTATAGTGATTGTTTGCTCTACTGTGATAGAGTTTCCAGCACAGTCACTAACACGATAAGTACGAGTAACTACTGTACCGCCGTTAGCATAATCACCACAAGAGAAGTTAGTCTGACTATCACTTACAAATTCGACAGTTACTTGGTTAGCTTCTGAGCAGTTATCTGCTTCATCAGTAACCACATTTATATCTGGATCTGGAATATCTTCAAAGCACTGCACGACTATAGGTGCTGGATTGCTTGCTGTTGGATTGATTTCATCATTGATAAAGATAGACTGCGTCACATGGCTGAAGTTTCCAGCGCAATCTGTCAGTCTATATGTTCTAACTACCTCAAATCCATTGAGGTAATCATTACAAGAGAAATTATCATCGCTATCTTCTACGAAAGTAATTGTGACTCTATTTGGGTCATCACAGTTATCCGAGAAATTAGTAACAACACTTGGATCTGGTCCTGGAATGTCTTCGAAACAAGTGACAAAAATAGGTTCTGGATTTTGTCCTACTGGAGGTGTTACATCATTAACTCGTATGTGTTGAGTTACATGAGATCTATTACCTGCACAGTCTGTTAAGCTATATGTTCTTGTTATAACGAAGCCATCATTGGCATAATCATTACAATTGATTGAAGTGATGTCATCATTTACGAATGCTACTTCTACAGGGCCTTCACAAACATCAAATTCGTCATCCACAAGATTGATATTTGGAGCTGGTACATCTTCGAAGCACTCAACTGATATATCATCAAGATCACTTCCAACAGGTGCTTCTGTATCTATAACAGTAAAGACACCATCTATATCATTAGTATTGCCACAAGCATCTTCTACCCAAAATGTAACGACTAGAGTTCCTCTCTCTCCACAACCATCGTTTTGAAAATTCTCTTCGAATTTCTGTCGGTTGAAGTCTGCGAAAACCTGAATGTCGCTGCAAGCATCTGTAGCACATCCTCTCAAGGTATTGACTATGTCGTTAGCCCAATCCTGAGCAGCTTGGAAGTTTCCTTCGCGTCCGCTACACTCCACAGTTAAATCTGTAACTCTACATCCGTTAGGTAGTGATGGGCGAGCGGTATCTTCTACTGTGAAAGTTGCGTGAACATCTCTAGAGTTTCCACATTGGTCTCTTACTGTATACGTAACTGTGAGAGATCCTGCATTACCACATTCGAAATCGAAGTTGTTAAAATTAAAATTGCTTTCAACAATAGGTGTGAAGCAATTATCCTGAGCACACTGCTCTAACTGACGAATATTATCCTCATTCCAACTTTGTGCGGTATTCCTGTTAGAGTTAAAACCATTGCATTCTATGGTCAAATCATCAGCAGTACATCCCTGAGGTAGCGTAGGTGCTTCTGTATCGACTAGGATTGTAACAATATTAGAATATACGAAGTTATCACATGGTCTAATACGCACTCCCCTTCGATACTCCATGGTTTGGTTGATATTACCAGGTCTGAAACTAAAAGGAGCGTCATCATCATCTATCTCATCGGATAGAAACTCTAAGACATTCACCCAAGGTCCTCCGATAGTTCTGGCTTGCCATATTACTTCTAAAGAACTACCAGTAGACTGCACTTGGCCACTAGGGTCTTCTATACTGTTGATTCTCTCAGGTCTGCTGCCAGAGCAAATGCACTGATCTTGGCCTATGGTACCTCCGTCATCAAAGTTTTCATTAATATGAATATCTATCGTGTTAGTCTCTTCAAACCCAGGACAACCTTCACACATCGCTCTTCTGCGTAACCATATGGTATTTGTTATTGATCCTCCAAAAGCGTTAGACAACTGTTGAGCCGTCAAATACTCACCTGTAGCTCCCGGTATCTCGATGAAGTCACTAAAGTTTGATGTATACACCCACTGGTATGTTATTTGTCCAGCACAGTTTCTTGCTGGTTCACTGTTGTTTGTTGGGAAGTTTGTACTTGGGGAATATGGACCACAATTCACTAAACCTCCATTAATGCTTCCAGGATTAAAATCCGAAGGACAAGGAGGCGTACACTCCATAGAAGATACAGACACGGCACCTATACCAAATGAATCTCCCATGTTCAGAGGAGAACAAACTTGGATGCTGATATTCCCTACTCCTGCAGGTACAGTGATCGTTTCTTCATATAGCGATGCTTCTGGTCCATTAGTTAAGTCTGATCGCGTTCTTGTTATTGTTTGATTTCCAGCTCTTATAGTATATCTCACTGTTCTTCCTGCTGTAGTACCATCTTTTTCGTGGATAGGTATCATGACATCGAAATCTCTTTCGAAGTTTTCAGAACCAACATTCAGAGTAAAACTTAAGCAATCGTCCTGACCTACAGATCCTCCATGAAGCTCACGATTAAACTGAATCAAGAAGCTAGCACTTCCTTCTTCTTCTCGTTCCACATATGCCGCAATACTTACAGCGTCGCGACATCCACCTAAATCAATAATCTCTGCTCTTGTGAACGATCGATTAAAGGTTCCTCGATAGACACTTTCAATCTCTACAGAATTTCCTGGATTTTGAACCGCCTGACGCGTGAGCGTAATGGTCTCAGGGTTACCTGCATTACTACGCATCCTAATTGTATTAGGAAATGGATTAGGATTGCACTCATTGTCTGTCATCCAAACCTCTATATACGCCTTCGAGAAGTCGGGAGTATTACTAATATTAATAATGTTGTCGCGACTTTCTCCATCAACACCATTAACAAAGGTTTGTATAGCCAGATTCTGACCACAGCCATTGCTGACTATAACATCTTGACCGAATGCGAGTGAACATGATAAAATCATGATGAGTAGGTAGAGATATCTCATAGTTGGAAGTTTCAAACTGAATAAATTAACCCTGGCCGAGCCCTGCTCAGACGAGTTGACGTCTTTAAAAAATGATTTAGTATTAGAGTTTTGGCAACAGGTCTGTTGCACATCTAAAGGAAGAGTTGTCCCCGAGGGACACTCACTAATCTTTGAGCTCATTGAGAGTAATTGTTAACTATAAATACGTATTTACGATCGTTAACAATTAGTTTATTGGTGGTTGGTCTTGTTCTTGGAGAACCAAGAACACAAAAATGAGACATCTTTAGACGACCTACCCACTACTCACTACCCCTACTTTTGTAAAGTATTTTACAACTAAAGGATAAATTACCTTATTCCGCTTAGTTAACACATCAGGAAATATCAAATGTGTAGCTATTTCTATCTTCAAAGGGTGAAAGTGGAGAGATCGACTTCTGATATCTGCCCTCTTAAGACTAGAGGGAAGCCAACATGTCACGTTTTATAGGCAAATACTTCACATTTACTTATGTAAAGTAGCTGACAATTGGGCCTAGGGCAACTCTAAAGCGAGTTTTTAAAGCTATTGATTTCTTTGAAAATCTTAGACTTCTGCTTTTGTTCTTGAGGGTGCATAGAGTCATATTCTTCAATGAGAATATGACATACTTCTTGAGCAGCTTTATCTCTACCCGTAACTTTAAAAAACTTAGCGAATTCTAGCCGCTGAACATAGTGGCTATAACGGGCATCCATCTCCTTAAAAATCTCCTCTGCCTCGCGCATCATCCCTTCTTTATATAGCGACCATGCATAGGCCGTTTTTTCTATTGATTTATCAAAGAGAGCCTTCCCATTTATGATCTTAGCGTAGTCTATACATTTTTCATAATCACCCTGTTCAAAACATATGTCGACAAGCTTTATCAGTGTCCCGAGATCCTCTGAGGCATGACCTGAAAGACATGATTCATAGAGTTGGCGTGCTTCTTTATATTCTTGAGACTTATAATATTCATCAGCGAGCAGACTTCTATTACGCATAGTATCCGCTACTTCTAACTCTTTTTCGAGGCGATTAATCTTAGATTTAGATCCAAGTGTAGGTTGCTTCACAGTCTTTTTTAGATCTCCATCTTGGGATTGCGTCATGCTATAAAGGAGAAATGCCACCCCTCCAAAAAAGGGAAACCCAATGATGATTAGATACCAATACTTTGGCACATCCTTCTTGTACGCGACATACAAGCAATATGCATCTATCAATATTACGATCAAGTATATTCTGGCCATTAGTATCTATTCATAACATTTGCGAAAGCGCATCAATGAGAATCTCGTAAAACTTCACTTCCACTCTTTCCCTTCAAAAATTGAAGATCAGCACCCAAGTGAGATTCTTCGACATCTCTAATATACATACCTACATACCCTCTTTCATAACCAAGTACAGGTGGACTCCAGTTTGCTCTCCTTCGTGCCAACTCATCGTCATCAACCAGTAAAGAAAGCGATCGTCCTGGCACATCCACTTCTATCTCGTCACCATGACGTACTAGAGCAAGATTTCCTCCAGAAGCTGACTCCGGAGAAACGTGTAAAAACACGGTTCCAAATGCTGTACCACTCATCCGACCATCTGAAATCCTAACCATATCCGTGACTCCTTTTTCTAGAAGAGCTTTTGGCACTGCCATATTACCAACCTCTGGCATGCCGGGATATCCCTTGGGGCCGACATTCTTGAGGACTAAGATATCTCCTTCTTTAACATCTAGAGTAGTATCGTTGATCTTAGCGTGATACTCCTCGATATCTTCAAAAACCACAGCTCTACCCTTGTGTACCATCAATTCTTTAGTAGCGGCAGATGGTTTAATTATAGCACCATTCTCACAGAGGTTGCCGTATACAACTGCGATACCTGATGCCTCTTGAAATGGTTTATCTCTAACAGCGATGACATCCTCATTATATATGGCTGACTCCATAC
>CAYYBR010000284.1:0-5262 GCA_964470035.1 uncultured Saprospiraceae bacterium | reverse complement strand
AAAGGGCTAAAAGAAGCCTTGAAAAGGTCCTTTTTTCATTTAATGACTATCACAAGCTCCTTGAGACGCCTCATATCAATTATGATAAAATCATGCTGTGATCACTCTTGGAAGATGGTGGAATATTCTATCTTTAGAAGGGGTGTTTATGCGTAGACTGCTGTTATCGATAAGAAGTAAATGTTTTGGAGTAAAAAATACAAATTTCCGATTGACGAAGAAGATCAAAATTGGATTGTTCTTATGCTGAGATGGATAGACGAAGAGATTTTTGAGTTGACTTCTAAGCAAACAATACTGCCTACACGTAATTTCTTCGATCATAAATTCACTGGCATAGAAGAGGATGGTCAATACGTCTTAGACGCAGTTGGCAAATATTTTGATGTTGACAAATCAGAAATCAAACTCAATTTCTACTCAGAAGAGAATATTGAACTTGATCGTGGACTCGTGACTAAAAAAGATGAAGGAAAAGGAACTGCAGGAGTCTATCAACAAAATGGAAACGACATACTAATATGGATCAATAAGGATCAACTAAATAAGCCAGTACATCTCATCGCAACAATAGCCCATGAAATGAGTCACTATGTATTGATGGAACTTTACGACGTAACTAAAGATAGCGAAGTAGAAGATGAATGGTTAACAGATCTTTTCACAATAGCTATGGATTCGGAATATACATGGGAAACTCTAAATTCGAGTTCTCTTAATGGCAATCAGGAGACGGATGGGGAGGCTGGCAATTCAGGACCCAAGGCTACCTTCCACAACAAATTATAGCATACGCAATGGCTGAAATCGAAGTGCTAAGGAGTGAGAAAATGCCTAAATGGATAAATCATCTAAATGGATCATTTCAAGATGATTTTAAGCAAAGTATGATGTATCTTATACACGAAGAATAATTCCTATCGATAACATGCGATCATCACATCATCCTGAGACCTATCGGCTCAGGACGCTGGATATTGCGGATACGTTAGCGGTCATTAAGAGGCATCAAAAAATAACTTCAATTAGAATATGCAACAATACGACTTCCTAAAAAATAAATACGGCAAAGAGCTCTTAGTTGATTTAGGAAGAATCGAGACCTTGAAAGGATATGTGCTTTCTAATGAAAAGCACTTTATTACTTTTTATGAGGTATTGGTGATTGCCAAGGGAAAAGGATTTTATAGTTTAGACGATGAAAAAGTGGCTTATGAAAAAGGAACGGTAGTAGTGACGTTACCTAATCAAGTCAGGCAATGGGAAGTCATTCAGCCGACTTCGGGATTCAGCTTTTTCTTCGAAGGTGAATTTTTAAATACTTTCTTTAGAGATGATGTTTTCCTAAATAAATTCGCCATTTTCGATTATAATCGCCCTGCAATCTTCACGCAATTGAATACTGAAAATTTAAAGAAGTGTGTTCGAGTATTTAATGAAGTTGAAGAAGAATTTAATCTTTTAAAAGGAGATAGCTCACACATTCTGAGAAGCTTGCTTTATTATTCAATTAGTTTAGTAGATAGGCAATTTAGAGAGCACAACAACTTGAAGAAATTGGAGATAAACTCTACCATTTATCATTTTCGCCGTTTGCTTGACAAAAATATTAACCAATGGCATACCGTAGCGGAATATGCCGCAGCCTTAAAATTAAGCCACAATCATCTAAATAAGCTGTGCAAAGAGCATTTGTTACGAACAGCATTACAAGTCATTCACGAGCGATTGATGATTGATGCCAAAAGAGAAGTTTTGTTTTCTGACAAAACGATTAGCGAGATTTCCAACCAATTAAATTTTTCAGATGTAGCCAATTTTAATCGCTTCTTCAAAAAAATGACAGGCCAGACGGCTAAACAGTTTAGAAAAACCGTCTGACTGCGTCAATTATCTTTTCTTTACATTTTTAATAGTTCCTCCTTCAAAAGCGGTTATTGGGTTTTCACTACCATAATTTACGATGACTGAAGAAGCACAAGAATTAGTGTTGAAGTTATAAACTAAAGTGATAAAATTGTTAAAATCAGGTTCGTGCCAATTTACATAAAAAACGCCGTCATCCAATTTGCGTGATTTATAAGAAAAAGTCTTTGGAGACTTCCCGGCATTTCTTCCTGCAATCCATTGATAGGTCAATTTACCTTCCGCAAATGATATATCAACAGCCGCTCCGCTTTGGTATTGATAGATAAAACTCGTTCCGTCTAAAAGGTGTTCTTCTTGCTTTAAGCGGTCATCACTTTGTCCATATAAGGAAACGCCTAACATTAAAAATCCTATTGAAAAAAGTAACACGAATTTATTCATTATTCTTGATTTTTGATTAATAAACATGCTGCAAAGTAATAGTAGATTGACTGCTTAACATAGGTCAATTTTCAATCATTCCTATCTATTTTCTAATGCCTCAGATCAATTAATCGAGGATTTTTGTCTAAGCACTAAAGCCGAATTGACTATACATATTGAGAATTGACCTGTTTTAAGCCTGTCGATGACTTCATTTTTGTATCAGTTTTTATCAAGAAACTTTAACCAAAATGAATAGATTTATTTTCCTCGTATGCCTTTTTACTGTGGCGTCTAGTTTAGTAAACGCACAATATCAAGTAAAGGGCAGATTAATTGATACGGATAATGAACCACTCGGATTTGCTAACATCGTACTTTCTTTAAATACAGATAGTTCTTTTGTAAATGGCACCACTTCTGATCTTGATGGAAATTTTACCCTTTCTGTACAAAACGAAAATACCTACTTCGTAACTATTTCTATGCTCGGATATGACAGCTACCTATCCCAACCTTTTACCTTAAACGACCAAAGCAAAGAACAAATATTTGAAAGTATAAGACTGTCAGAAGGTGGTTTGCAATTGGAAGAAGTAACTGTAACTGCCAGAAAACCAATTTTTGAGCAAAAAATTGACCGAACCATTGTCAATTTAGAAAACCGTGTGGCAACAGCAGGAGCTAACGCTTTAGAAGTTTTGGAACAATCGCCAGGAGTAATTGTCAATCGCTCTTCAGGAGCAATCGGAATGTTGGGGAAGGACGGTGTAAATGTGATGATAAACGGTAGGCTGAACTACATGCCCAATGATGCTTTACTCCAGTTTTTGAGTGGTTTGGATGCTAACAATATTTTAAAGATAGAATTGATTACAACGCCTCCTGCCAATTTAGATGCACAAGGAAATGCGGGCTATATCAATATCGTTTTAAAAAGCAATCCGAATGAAGGACTACAAGGTAGATATGCTTTGACAGGTGGATATGGTAGAGGAATTTTAGGAAATAGTAGTATTAACCTAAACTATCGAAAAGGGAAAATTAACCTGTTTGGCAATTATGTTTACACTCGGAATGACCAAGAGCAGTTTACTTCTCTTAACCGCACTATCAACAATTTTCAATCTTCTTTGACGAGTGAAAGAGAGCCAATTCGTAATAATCAAAATGCTCGTTTGGGATTAGATTATCAAGTCGGGAAAAATACTACAATCGGAGTACTACTTTCAGGTTATCTTAATAAATGGGATATGAATGCCTTGAACACTATTATAGAAAAAGAAGCGAGCGAAACAATCATAATTTCACAAAATAGGGAAGATAATGATTGGCAACATTCGCAAAGCAATTTTAATTTAACACACCAATTCAAAGGTGGCGGTGTACTTTCGACAGACTTTGACTATATATACTATAATAATGAAAACCCGACGCTTTACAACCAATCCTTTCAAGATAAAAATGGAGTAATATTTAGCGAGCCAGAAGTATTTAGTACCAAAATTACACCATTCGATATTTTAGTGAGTAAGGTAGATTATTCAACGTCTTTTTCAGATAATATGAACTTCTCAATCGGTACGAAATATGTGCAAGCAAATTTTGTAAATGATGTTTTGGTGGAAGAAAACAACATTCCTTTAGATGCCTTTACTTCCGAGAGTGATTTAGAGGAAAATGTTTTTGCTGCGTACAGCGAATTAGATTATCAAGCCACCGAGAAAATTCGATTGAAAGGAGGTTTGCGATACGAATACACAGATACTGAACTCAACTCAACCAATGGAGGGCAAGTCATTGACCGCCAATTTGGGTCATTATTCCCAAGTTTATTTTTCCATTATAAAATTAATCTGACCAACCAATTTAATCTATCTTACAGTAGACGCATCAATCGTCCTTCATTTTCGGATATGGCTCCGTTCATTATTTTTCTCTCACCAAACACTTCCTTTGGAGGAAATGCAGCTTTACAACCTGCGATTGCCAATACTTTTCAAGCCGACTACAGATATAAGACAGTTAATTTTTCATTTCAATATACCCAAGAGGATAGTACGATTGTCCGTTTCCAAAATCGTTTTGACCTTGTTACCAATACACAAATCATTATACCTGATAATTTGCGAAAGCAAAGAACACTATCTGCGTCAGTTGCCTTTCCTGTCAAAGTGAATGATTGGTGGAATATGCGTTTGTTCGGTATTTATACCTACCAAACTGCCGTTTCGGTGAATGACGAATTTGGCGCACAAGAGTTTGGCCAAAATGTTTTTAGATTAAACGGCAGTCAAAGTTTCAAATTGCTATACGATTTTGGAATTGAACTATCAGGTTTTTATCAAACTACCAGCCTAAATGGAAATGTAAAATTTGAACCTCAAGGGGTCTTTAATTTTGGCATTCAGAAAAGGCTAAAAAATAATGCTCGTTTAACTTTCAATATCAATGATGTTTTCAACTCTCTGAAAGCTATTGGAGTTACAGATTTTCCAAACGAAGGAATTTTTGTCACTCGAACCTTTGATTTTAGTCAAAGAACATTTAGATTGACATATTCTACTACCTTTGGAAATCAAAAACTGAAAAGTAGTCGAAATAGAAATAGCGGAGATAAAGAACAGAATCGAGTGAATTAAAAACGAAATGCTAACAAGCTGTCCAATGTAAAGCGGACTACCCGAGACTGTTTCAAAAAGTGTGTCAGTGATTTGTTAACTTAAACTATAAATTATTGATAATGGAAGAAAAGCAATTCGATTTCGAGGCCTTCAAGAAGGAAGCGATAGACAAACTAAAGACTGGCAAAGGCCTTGCGGACTCAGAACGAGCCTTCACACCACTGATTAAGTCCTTTCTTGAAGAAGCATTAGGGGCTGAGTTAGAGGCTCACTTGGACAATGAAACGGTTCCCCTCGCTGTTGTAAGCGTCCACGCTTACAACTAATTATATTAAGTGTCATTATG
>CAYYBR010000283.1:0-5275 GCA_964470035.1 uncultured Saprospiraceae bacterium | reverse complement strand
ATTTTGGAGTATTGAACTATACGGAGATTATTGATCTTGGACATGATGAATATGGTCTTGGAGTAATGTTCTTAAACACATTGTTAATTGTAAGCCATATATTATTGGGATTCGTTGCAGCATTAATCATACATCACAGGAAGAAAAAGGACTATAACTAGTAAGCATCAGTATGGTATATTTAATATAGCCGCCACATAAGGCATGAAGTACTTATTCTACATAACTCTATTGATACTCCCTTTTCAGGCGATGTCTCAAATTAATTGCGACGATACTCGTATCTTATTATCAACAGACATATCAACAACTCATGATTCAATAAGCAAAGATGCCCCGATTCACATCAGCCTATTCTCACAAATAGACAATAGCACTTCAAGTCCTATATCTATTATTTATGAATCCGTAAAAGACGATTCAACTCAAGTTTGTTACATTGAAGGAGTTGACATTGTTAAGGATCTCGCAAATCAATATCAGCATTCAAAAGTGATTAAAGAACCAGATTGCAACGGTCATCCCGAGACTCGTGGATTAGTCATTATTGAAAACAAGAGTAGATCTCACGGGTATACCTACATAGAAGAATGTAATCTCTTGATAACTGATTGTGGCTCGATTAGTTATGAAAACAGTAGAATATCTCAATCCTGCAAAAATGTAAATATCGAAAGGCACAAAGACACTTTGAACAGGAGAGCAGACACAGCCGAAGCACTAAGTGAACTCAGAAAGAGAAGTGACGTAATATACCATGACGAAACAGCCACTTTCATAAGTGGCAAAGTAGAAATTGAATTCCATGATGCAGAAAACAAAATGAATCAAATCCTAGAAGATAGTTTCTGGATTAAAGTAGCACTAGATCGCTATGCCGATCATTCAACAAAATATCACATCGCCAATCCAAATTATGATCCCGATATTGAGACTAAGATAATTCAGGTATTGTTTAATCTAAAGCATGGCCATTCCAGATACCAGGTAACAGATTGGAAAGAAGCTGAAAGAGAGAATCGATATATCGTTACCTTAGAGTATTATGATGAATATCTATTCAATAAGTTATCAAACTACCCGATCAAGCATCATTCGGAAGTATTTGAGTTGAGCTATGTGGTAATCACTGAACGCGGTTAAAGGACAACTATGAAAACTATTCATGTTACAATACTTGCAGTCATAGCACTAATCAGCTGCAAGCACAAAGAAATATCTGAGATTGATAGGGTATGTCAGCAATTCTGTAGTAGCTCAACACCATAAATCAAATATCAATAATGAAGAAATCAAAATTCATACTCATGATTCTATCCGTGGTCATCATAACATGGCTAGGATCCTCAATGATGAATGTATACGAAGCCAAAAAAAGAACAGGTACTATCATACTATCTCCAAATAAAAGCAAATCCATTGAATACATAAATTCTCGAGGCCAATCTATTCTACAATTTTATTATCACAAATACGTAATAGTAACTTCAGAAGTAATAGCGTCTGGAGAATTCAATAAAAGCGATTTAAAAATCACATGGCCTGAAGAGACCACCATCATATTAGAGAGCCCAAATGCGGCAAATTTTGAGTATAGAAAGGATGAAACGTTTGCATTTGGCGAGACAATAAATATTTTATATAGTGGGGCAAGCATTGACAAATAATGTTTATCACGAGATGCAAAGGCATCTGATATCCACGCGATAGATGAGAGATCATATTTATGTCGTAGTCACTAAGCTTAATCTAAAATGACGGAAACAAAAGAATATATTAAAACGGCAATAGCTGAAATCGAGAACCCAACTCTTGAAGTGACAAAACAATACTTAGAAGTTTGTCAAGTTGAATATGAGGATGACAAACCCGCTATAGAAAGAGTGGCCGTTGACTATAAAAACGATGTTTGCTATATCTACTTCAAGGTAAAAGACGAAAAATACTACATAAATATCTGCATTGAATCTCTTGACAATCCAAAGTTGTACTTCACCTATACAGAGAATAGTAATAGAGTTTATCTCACAGCAACTTCAAAAGGCAGAACTTATGACGAGTTGTGCTCCTATTTAAATTTAGCGCCACTTACTGGATGGTCAATCGGTGAGCGTAAGCAATTTAAGAACAAGCCAATTGATTTCTCAAGATTGAATTTTGAACCTATTAAAAATAGGGCCTATAGCCTGGAAGACAAGCTTGTTCTCTTACTAGATGAGTTAGAGAAAGACAAGTCAGGAGTTATTGCTTTATCAAATGATGCAAAAGCAGAAATTGCTGTTGTTAAATACCAATACGTAAGCGGAAACGCAGGCTTAAGTATCAGTAAAGAAATAATCAACAGAATGAATAATCTAAATCTTGGGATTGATATAGACACCTACATAATAGGCAATCCAATCAAATGACAGTAGAAAAAAGTTATGACAGTTTTTTGTACTAGGTGAAAAGGAACTTAGTTAAAGAATAAAAAATGGTAGATACGTGAAACCAAAAATTACTGGAACAATCATAGTGCTTATCCATCTTTTCTGGATGTTATATCATCTCCGATTCTTGTATCTATATCAGCATCGAGACGTACAGTGGTTTTCAGTGTATCCGACGTGGTATTTACTTTTAAATTCAATTATTGGTTTTATAGGTGTTTTGATAGGCTTCCGAGTGTATAGTGAAAAGTTGAAGACATCAAATGGAGTCTTCCTATCTGTAGTGTTAATTGGATCAGGCCTCGTAACAGACTTAATTCTTAACTTGTAAATGAAACATAGCCCTCCTTGAGGAGGGTCGGGGAGGTGATTTTCTGACTCTTCACCCTCCTATATCCTCCCTCAAGGGAGGCATGGTTTAGATATAACTAATTGATGATATGGTTCTATCTCATATTCCTTTTAATTCGACTATTATGACTATTTTATATTCACAATATTGGAAATGAAGAATTCTTGTGTCTTGATATTATGTGCTTTCATACTTTGTCAGTGTGAAGCACAGTCTAAAATACTACTTAGGGTACAACCAATAGAAAATATTGAAGATACACCTATCTACCAAAGAATTACTGAATCAATTGATGGTAATATCAGATGGAAAAAAGACTATCAATACTTAGACCGTATTGAGATGAACTGGATAACATATTTAAGTGATGGATTGAAAGTCAATGGTTTAATGGTTAAGCCTAAAAAGTCTGGGAAATATCCCTGTATCATATATAATCGTGGAGGAAATCGAAATTTTGGTCAATTACTTGTTGCTCATGCGGCAACAACATTAGGTGAATTAGCAAATGAAGGCTACGTTGTTATAGCCAGTAACTACAGAGGGAATGGAGGCAGTGAAGGCCAAGAACAATTTGGAGGTGATGATGTAAATGATGTAGTGAATCTTATAGATGCACTACAGGAAATCGAAGAAGCAGATACTGATAAAATTGGAATGTACGGCTGGAGCCGTGGTGGAATGATGACCTACCGTGCTCTTACTAAAACCGATCAAATTGACGTTGTCTGTGTTGGTGGAGCACCATCGGATTTAACTAAGATTGATAGACCTGAAATGGAAACTAATGTCTATGCTGAACTTATTCCGCATTATGAAGTCAACAAAGAAGAAGAACTAAGAAAGAGATCAGCAGTTTTTTGGGCGGATAAATTTCCCAAAAATGTTCCCATACTCATGTTACATGGCAACTCAGATTGGAGAGTAAAATCCATAAACTCCCTAAATTTGGCAATAGAGTTAGATAAACATAGAGTCCCATATCGATTGAAGATATTTGAGGGTGGTGATCATGGAATCAAGGAACATAAAAAAGAGGTGAACCAGGAAGTTTATAAATGGTTCGAACGGTTTCTAAAGAACAATGAAGCATTGCCTAACATGACACTTCACGGTAAATAGAAAGATCAAGAAAACAGTAAGTCCATTTCATAGTCAATCCGTAGTAGAACAAAATGAATAGGAAGAAATGTATATGATAGTGATCTACATAAAACTAAATATGGACAAATAACCCACTAGACCAGACCTGATTTCTAATCTATGACCAAATGTTTTGTTCCAAATGGTGATGCATCGTCATATAACCACCATTTCTAAATATTTCTTAAACTCATTAACCAAGATTTATCGAATCCTGAGCTCAGGAGACGTTGAACGAAAGCTCAAAATGTTCTGGCAGAAAAATTTGAGAGAAGAACAGGGTAGTGGACTTCTTATCAAGAACACCTTCTTCACTACATTCAATTACATCTATAGTAAACAATCATTGATTCTCCATTAATAGTAGAATAGAGTCAGGGAACTCTAAGCTCTAAAACATCACTGAAAGCACAGCTTGATTGACTGATATTTAGTCCATCACAAATAGTGTCCCCTCTAAAATTAACTTGAATTATTCCTCCGCCACTACAACACATGAAATTATCCTCAGTTGTTACTATGTCTAATGAGTAGGAAACATTGCTAATCGTGATTATATAAGAACTGTTCTCAAAGATGTTTTCCAGGGAGTAAGATCTGTTGTTAATAGATAGAGAGGAAGGTGTATTATCTAGAAAATCTTGTGCTATCTGTACTGAATCTGAGCTGAATAAACCATCTCTATCAAAGACATCAACACCATCATAGATTATCGTAAAATTTATATTGTTCCTCAAACAAGTAAAGTCCGACCTAGCGCATTCACAAGAGGAGAAACAAGACCCAAATAATAAAACAATGAACACTGCTACAAAAGCATGTCTCCTGATCATTACAATACGAATTAGCTTATGCTAAAAATATGGAACAGTTCATTGATATCAATAGAGCAGAGCAAACCTTTGGGTGTTGCCCTACAATCCTACTTAACATAATATTAATTATAGGCAATAACCTTGTTTCGAGAAGTCAGTATATACGGTACTTTTGCAGTTATGAAAGTTGCTATAGTTCAAGACGGCCCAGTATATCTCAATGCAGATGCTACACTCGACAAGACCATTTCGTATATCCACGAGGCAAAAGACAAATCCTGTGATCTCATTGTATTTGGTGAAAATTGGTTTTCAGGATATCCCATCTGGTTAGATGTCTGTAAAGACGCCAATCTTTGGGAAGATCCTGATATACGCGATCTATGGGCCCAAACAGCCGATAATGGATTAGCCCCGGATAGTCATCATATGAAAGCTCTACAGAGCGCTTTATCAACAACTGGGCTATATGCCATCATCGGTGCCAACGAATTTCAAGCCACTGGAGCTGGCAATGGCACCATATACAATACAAT
>CAYYBR010000282.1:0-5303 GCA_964470035.1 uncultured Saprospiraceae bacterium | reverse complement strand
GTTATAATAATTGCTAGCGTGAGGAAAAGAGTTATAAAGTATTTCATAATAGTTTTGAATTTATTCTTGTTCTAATAATTTTATTCTTTCTAGTGCTCCTTGCAGGAGTTTTTCAAGTGATGTGATTTTTGCTTGTTGAGTTTTTATGCTCTCTATGATTAGGGGATCTAGCTCTCCATAAGCTGTCTGAAGAAAACCCCGACTATCAGGTTTTACTTTGTCTGGAAATATCTCTTTGAGATCTTGGGCGACGAAGCCAATCTGGGTGCCTTGAGGCCGGTCTATGCCAGTTTTATCGTCTTGCCATTCATAGGTCACACCTTGCATCCGCAGAAGTAGATCGAGCGCTTTTTGTCCATTTAGGTTATTGATATTTTTCTTAAGTCGGCGATCAGAATGCCCTAGCCATTCTCCAGGAGCATCCTTTGAGGCGTTGCCTCCAACTTCTAATGCGTACGTTGATGCAACGCGGTTGATACCAACCTTATCTTTTCCAAAGTTGGCGAATTTGTTAATCAGAAGACCATCATCAGGATCAAGTATGATCGAAGCCGTAGAAATACCACCTTCTTCAAATAGAATCTCACTTCCTCCAGTTCCTCTGATATTTAATGTAGAACGTTCATCTTCCTTTCCGATTTGAACTAGGCTTCCTATTAACTCAGCATTTCCGTCTTTGTAGATTCGCAGAGCATCAGACCTTTGAGTAAATTCACCATTTCCAATAGTGAAGATGCGATCTTCACTTTCAAATGAATCTGGATTAGCATCTGGAGCTATAGTGGCATATAATCCGATCACGGTTTCTCCAAAACTGTTAGCAGTATTTCCCTCACCCGATGCAGTTGTAAATTTTCCACTTGCAGTATTTTCCAAACCCCATGCAGTTGAAAAATCCCCACTTGAAGTATTTTCCGATCCCCATGCAGTTGTGACATGTGCACTTGCAATATTTTCTCCTCCCCATGCAGTTGAAAAATTCCCACTGGCAGTATTATCCGCACCCCATGCAGTTGTGAGATTTGCACTTGCAATATTTCCCGTACCCCATGCAGTTGTATTATTTCCACTTGCAGTATTTCCCGTACCCCATACAGTTGAGAGAGTTGCATTTGCAATATTATTCGTGCCCCATGCAGTTGTATTATTTCCACTTGCATTATTTTCTAAACCCCATGCAGTTGTAAAATCCCCACTTGCATTATTTTCTAAACCCCATGCAGTTGTAAAATCCCCACTTGCAATATTTCCTAAACCCCATGCAGTACTAACCCCTCCAGTTGCCTCAGTTCTATCTCCCCATGCGGTGCTCATTTGTCCAGTTGCCTCAGTTCTATTTCCCCAAGCTGTAGAAAGGGTTGTTGTAGCGGTACTATTAAATCCCCATGCAGTACTTTCTGATCCAGAGGCTATTGATTGTCGACCAAAGGCAGAGGAGTTTGCGCCAGAGGCGAGAGTATTAAACCCATGGGCAAGTGATCTTGGGCCTATGTTAGTCGGATCCCATCTGTCTGCAAATTCAGATGATAGTTGTCCGGCTCTCATGGCACCATTATTAGAGTCCCATATGAATTTTCTGCCCTCCCCAACAAAGGAGTTGCCTGCCAGAAGTTTTGTCAACTCTTGGATTTGTACTTGATCTTCTCTTATTTCTATTACTTCTTTATCTCTAACGGTAAGTTCTATTCTGTTAGAACCAATTAATGGTTCTACAGTGATATGTGTATCACCGTCATCATCTATAATCTGAGAAGTAGAAAGAGGAATCCATGAGGTGTTAGTATAGTAAGCAAAGAGGTCAAGTGTGGTGTCATATATTAATAAGCCTTGACTTGGCGCTACAATAGCATCACGCTGTACTGTTGTCATCCTTGGTATAAGTATGCCCTTCTCTGTACTTTGTACATCTAGTAAAGCACTAGCCGCCGGAGCATTACCATCAGCATTGATAGCAAGAGAAAGTTCAGACTGGTTATGCTGGGCCTTGAGATGGAGGGCCATTATGATCAAGCACTTTAAGAACAATATTTTTTTCATTAAGTAAGTGGTTTAGATTTATTGGAATAAAATGGAGTGTGTTATTATGAGTAGCCTACGATTCTTTATGAGTAGAGTGATGAGTCCTTATAGGAGTTGATTAGAAAAGCCGATGTATCACATATCATGATGACTCTGTTAAGTATAGAGTCGGCATAGACGACTTGTATCTCTAAGATGATTTCATCCTCCAGTAATAGTACCTCAGGAGTAGTGAAGTGGTCGCATGCACCAGATAACTTTAGTATATCAGCTACAGTGACTTGTGATATCACATAAAATGACAATATCACTATGCAAAAAAGAGAGCGTGAAACATTCATAATCCACTACTTTCTTATGTATAGTAGTGAATGATTAAGCGTTACCTTTTTTGTAAAAACTATTTTTTTTCAAGTAACTCTAGGGCCCAGTTATGGTATTGGCTTGTTGAGTTGTCTGCGAAGTAGTGTAAGTCTTTAAGCAATGCAACCACCTTTTGACCAGATTGAAGCTGGCTGATGATATACATCCATCTAGCATCATCACTTTGTGCAGATGAGGCGTTCGGCCATTTTGAGATATTTGCGAAAGCGATACTAGCCTTGTTATAATCACCCTGTTGGTACAATGTATGAGCCTGCCAATACTGGATCTGATAAGTGTCTTCATCTCGTGCAGCTAGTATAAATTGCTCTAAAGCTTCATCGTATTGGCCTTTTTCATAATATATTACTCCCCGCGTATATGTATCTATAACCTTATTTGATCGTTGGATCTCAGACATGGGCTTAACATAATACATGTCATAAGATCCGTCACTTGATGAAGAATTATGATAGTTGTAAACACCAGCCATGATGAACACCAATACCGCAGCAGCTATAGACATATATCGCCAGACGGATTGCTTCATCGGATAGATCTGTTCTTGATCTGTGTGGACCTGAGACATCCCAAGTTTCTTTTCAAAAGCTACCATCTCAAGAGCTTTTAATCCAAGGCGTATCTCAACATATTCTTCATACTCTTTCGAGAGTGAACGATCCTCCAAGAGCGACTTTTCAAACATCTTCCGCTCCTGATCACTTAATGTACCGTCATGATAAGCATCAAAAAGGTCAAGATCTTTCATATATATCGGTCTATTTCGGTTCGGTTATCTCTAAAAAGCTTCTTGAGCTTTTTGAGGCAATCATGCTTCCTTTTTCGGATAGTACTGAGATTGCCTATACCCAGTTTTTCCGCTACAGTCTCAGTAGATAGCCCTTTGATATATATCCACTCGATAAGTTGGGCACACTTATCACCTATAGAGTTCATCGAACGCTGCATTAGTTCTCCTTTCTCTCGATAATCGAGATAATCTAAACTCACAGCATCTGTATCACCAGTAGCAACATCAGAAGGGTCCACGTACATCGTTTGTCTATGGTGAAGCATGCGATGCTCATTTGAAAGAAAATTTCTCCCGACGGTGATCATGTAGGTTGAGAGTGAGGACTTTAAAGGGAGTAGTAGTTTTCCATCTTTGATATTGAAGTAGAGTATTGTAACACATTGAGCATATATATCTTCTGCTTCTTCTTTAGATCCCCATCCTTTTTTGATCATCGTTTTCACAAATTTCTGTTTGTTATCATCGAAGAACCTCTTCACAGCAACTTCATCGCCAGCTGCCAATCTATGATATATCTTTTCGTCCTCTTTCATATATATACCACAAATTGTGGTTGAGTTACGGAGATAAAGATAATATCCCAATAATTGGCGATGTGCGAGTTTATTCTACAAGAGATAGAAAGAAAGTTAGATGCAGCACTTAGTCATGAAACTCAAAGTGAGCCTTCTAATTAGGTGTCGGCTATCGTCTAGGCTACTTGCTAGTTGGGTGTTTAAGTAGCTACGTATATCTGATTATCAGGTATATCTAATAAGCTGCACCTGGGTAGGAGCAGATGTGAATAACAGGTGAGATACCTAGGAGATTGGAGATTGGAGATTGGAGATTGGAGATTCGTTTGGGGGCGGAATAGTATTTCATACAGCCGGAGATCATGACCTTATAGTTAAAGAGTTTGATATAGTCTATCCTAACTTTCTCTTAGATGAATTTATAAAATGGGGAGGCCCAGGTCTTACAGAAGCAACAAGCGATCCTGATGGTGCGACTAATACACAGGCCATCATTGCATTTGTCGAAGATTGGACCGATGATATGCGAGCTCCTTATGATGCCAAGATATGTGATGAATTCGCCTTAGGTGTTACAGACTGGTACTTGCCGTCGAGAGAAGAATTTAGGCTCATCAATGAGCATGTAGGTACCCAAGCGACAGGGCCTAATGCGAATATTGTAAACATCACATCAGGCTTTTATTGGACCTCTACTGATGCGAGCGCTGTAGATGCCTATGCCTACCGGACGTCAGGATCAGGTGCATCAACACGGGTTCAGACCTTGCCAAAGTCTAGTGATTTTAGTGTTAAAGCTATTAGATCGTATTAGATACATGGCGCAATAAGATCTGCTTCGTGGGACTTTGTCATCGGATATTCTATCATCATTATTAAAGAGTGCAGGGGCAGCAGGCCCTATTATTAATATGGATGGGTCTTATCTTAAGCAACTGGTTAGATCCTTCTGTCGATGTACTATTGGGTGAGCTGGGCTCGCTGTTCAAGACTCAACTCCCTATCACCTTCGTAAATTAACTCTTGTTCCATCGCCTTCATTAAAGTCTGCTTGGACAGAGGACAGCTAGTAAGTACTTTCCTCTTCTGAGAGTCTTTCTCTCCTCAATGGTTCTTGATATAGCTGGTGTAGTAGTGGTTGTGCTTATTTAAGAGTTGATCGTGGGACCAACTAGATGTAGGAATCATTTGGCGTGCTCAGATCCCTATTTACGAAAGTGAAAGAAGCTGATAGCTAGGGCTTTGCAGGTAAAAGCTGGTACGTAAGAAAGCCCACCAAATAATAGTTGTCGTATAGGATATAATGAGTGATAAATAGTAGGGCTAAGATGCTGTGGAAAAATCTTTCATTTATTTTCATCAAGGGGTTGGATAAGTGGGATAAATGAATCTATATTTGCGGTCCCGTTTTGAGAAATGGGAAAAAGTTATTTGACACGAAAGGAATAGGTAAAGCGTAACGAACTATTTTATTTTAACATAACTCTAGCTCATGAGCTCGTTTATTTAATACTAAAGAAACGACGATCAAACGTCATAAGAATTTACTATGGAGAGTTTGATCCTGGCTCAGGATGAACGCTAGCGGGAGG
>CAYYBR010000281.1:0-5318 GCA_964470035.1 uncultured Saprospiraceae bacterium | reverse complement strand
CCGCGACGGGTCATGCGTGGCATGACTATCATGAAGCCTTTTTCTCTGTCTGAATATTTCTCAATCGTTCCTCAATCGAAATGACAAAAGGAGGAATCGAACAAGCAAGCCGAGGTTTGTGGCAATCTCACTGTAGTGCCCTGGCACTACTATTATCATACAGCTTTTTTCTGCTAAGTCAGAGTATTTCTCAATCGTTCCTCAATCGAAATGACAAAAAGGGGGAAAGGCCTCCTCCATAGCTTACATGTATGTACAAGGAAGGATGATCAAGTAGAGTATCTAAAGGACGCGGGCAGTCACTGTGAGCAACTTTACTAAACCAAAACCTCTTCAACTTATTAAACCTCTAAAACCTACATTTGTAAAATGTATTTGATATTTGACTCTAGTGCTAATGGGAAGCCGAAGACGTACAAGGCGCCGCATGATGATACCTTCAACTGGCCGCGACTACTGCAGCTGAGTTGGATCATCCTCGGTGAAGACTTAAAGCCTCTAGAGGACTATAACTGTGTGATACAACCAGTGGGCTTTAAGCCGGCGCCAAAGGCGATGAAGTCGCACCATATAGATCAAGAGCACTTTGATAAGACGACGGATACGCTGGAGGAGGTGCTGGTGAAGTTCAAAGAGGGAGTGGATAAGTGCGACTATGTATTTGCCCATAATCTGGCGTATAATGAAGGGGTCGTCGGTGCCGAATACTATCGCATGAGCAAGGTCAGTCCGCTGATCGGTGCGGACTCTTACTGCCTGATGCATGAGTCAACCTACTTCTGTAAGCTCAAGGGTAAGCGAGGTTATAAGTGGCCGAGTCTACAGGAGCTGCATACTTCTTGCTTCAAGCAGGGCTTCACACCATCTGGGCACGCGCGTGCGGATGTGATCGCCGCTACGAGGAGCTTTATCTATCTGAAGAAGGCGCGAGCATTTGAGGATATTTTCTTTGAGGACTAGATCGTCTTATTACTTGTGAAATCGATATTTGTCTCCAGATCGCTAGATGCGCACTCCCCTATCAGACAAGCTTTGTCGGGTCAGGCTGTAAGGCTGGTGGATGAATCGCTCATCTCATTTACGAAAGTGGACTGGACTATACCAGCTACGAGGTGGTTGTTTTTCTATAGCAAGACGGGGGTTAGGATGTTTAATGATATATGCCCATCGCATCACTATAAGGTGCTCACATATGGCAGAGCTACTGCGGAGTTTCACACTAGCTATGGCCCTGTGGTTGCTCATGCATCTGCGGAAGTAGAGAGCGCGATTGAGTTGATCGATATGTATGACTGCAGCGAGGATATCACCTTTGTATGTGGTCGACGATCACTGCGCAGTGTACATGGTCACGCTGATATGCAGCATGTGTCACAGTACGAATGCATCGTCTATGATCAGGAGATAAGAGGAGATCTAAGAAGTGATAGCTATGATCTGGCTATCATCACGAGTCCGTTGAATTTTGAGTCATTTGCGAAAGCGAAAAGAAAGGCTTCTACCTATCTCAGCATAGGTGAGACGACGGCTGCGGCACTCCAAAAACAGGGCATCAAGAGCTTGGTGGCAGCTCATCCTAGCGAAGCAGGTATCGCCATAACACTAGGCAAGTGGCTTGCACGCTAAAGAGTATCTTAGCGGTCGAATGACGCACTATGCTGAAGTCCTTGTATATAAAAAACTACGCCATCATCGATGAAGTCCAGCTGGACTTTGAGTCGGGGTTTAATGTGATCACTGGTGAAACGGGTGCTGGAAAGTCTATCCTGCTAGGTGCACTCAAGCTGATAGATGGTGACCGCGCGGATACTAAGGTACTCTATGACCAAGATGCCAAGTGTATCGTGGAGGCTACCTTTGAGCTATCTGCCGATCTGATCTTAGAGCTACAGGAAAAGGTAGATGTAGACTTCGATGATCAAGAAGTGGTCATCCGCAGGGAGATCAGTTCTACTGGAAAGTCAAGGGCCTTTGCTAATGATACTCCCGTGCGATTAGTGGATATAAAGGTGCTATCTAAGATGATCTTAGATATCCACAACCAACATGATACGCTCACTATCAAAGATCCTCACTATCAACTCGATGTCATCGATACGCTAGCGGATAATGGTGATATAAGGGCTGGTTATCTGGAGCGATATCACACCCACCAGTCCCTCATCTCAGAGATCAAAAAACTAGAGTTGTCTCAACAGCAAAGCAAGCAAGATCTCGACTACATCAGGTATCAGCTAGAGGAGCTCGATAAGATCCCTCTCGATGATATCATCAAGTCCGAACTTATATCCGAGCAAGGCACCCTATCCAATAGTGAGCGGATCATCTCCCTCATACAACAGATGAATCAGGAAGTCCATGAGGCGGAGGCAGCTATAGCAGATCGACTGGGCAGTTACCTCAAGCAGCTCAATGAACTCGCCAATGTGAACCCCCAACTGCAGGAAGTCCGTGATCTTGTGGACACCTCTATCGAGTCTCTGCGCGAAGCAGATCAGATCTCCTCGCGCATGATCGATCGCATAGACATGAGTGAAGAGCGCCTAGTAGAGCTCACGGATACGATAGATCATCTTAACCAACTTGAGAAAAAGCATGGTCTCACTTCCGTAAATGCTCTTATCGAGTTACGAGATAGTTATCGTCAGCGTACCGATGGTGTATGGGATATCGATGATCTACTTAAGAAGAAGAGAACTGCACTGTCCAAGGCAGCGTCACGACTAAAGAAGGCCGCCCAAGATCTAACCACATCGAGGAAAGGAGTATTCTCCAGGGTATCAGAAGTACTCGAAGGCTCTCTCAGCAACCTCTCTATACCTCATGCTAAGATAGCGCTCAGCATCTCGCCACTCGGTGACTATAGTCCTACGGGCATAGATGAGATCACGATGGCCTTTAGTGCTAACAAAGGGCGTGCACCAGAGCCCATAGCCCATGTAGCGAGTGGTGGTGAGCTTTCTCGCGTGGCCTTGAGCGTAAAGTCCATGATCGCCGATCAATATGGGGTACCTACCCTGATATTTGACGAGATCGATACAGGTATCTCGGGAGCTGTAGCTAAGCGTGTAGGAGAAATCCTCTATCACATCGCTGATACACGTCAAGTGATCTGCATCACGCACTCACCACAAGTAGCTTCTATCGCTCAGCGCCACTTCTTGGTAGCTAAGCGAGACACCACCGATCGTACGATCACCAGTGTATCACTCTTAGATCTTGAGCAAAGGGTGGATGAAATCGCCAAGATGCTCAGTGAAGATCCTCCGACGGGAGCTGCCAGAGAAAATGCTAAGGAACTACTCGGCACCTTGTAGTCTGTAGTGGTGTCTCTCCGTCAGATATCTCAATATCAGGCACTCTCTAAGAATCCGAGGGGTGTGTTATGTTTTGACAACTCTCAAGGAAGTCATAGAAATATAAGAATTCTATCTATATGTTTTTCTGGCATATGTAACATACTTTAGCTAGATTAGTAGAAAGGATGCAAATCCTTCAACCTAGTGACATAGTGCTGTGGATATATCAAAAAACATAAGATTAAAGAGAGGTCAACATCGTGATAAGGAAGTCATCTGGCTGGTATTTGACAAACAACCTGAGTGGTTAAAGAAGGTCAAAACGTTATCCAGTGTCAAGTACTCAGCAACTCTTGGTCGTTGGTATATCCCATATGATCTTGATGGTCTTAACGCATTTGTGAGATTAGGCTTACCCTATACTTTATCTGGCGCCCACGCATCGACACATAAAGTCGTGTATGATGTACCTGCATCTGGACGTGGAGACACCAGCATAGTTTCGCCGGAGCGAGACGATATCCGAAGTCCTTCTACAGGTAAGGAGGTTCAGGACATACAGGAAGATATCCATCTATCCTGGAGTGGTAGTGGTATAGTCATCAAACTCGCATATGATGAGACTGAGGTGAGATTTGTCAAGAGTCTACAAGGCGCTTATTGGCATCCTAAGTATCAGAACTGGATATGTAAGCCGAGTAAGTATAATCTCGATCGTATCCAAGAACGATGGCAACTGCTGGATGCGCCTACTTACTCCTCATGGCAGGAGAAGATCTTACATCTTTCTAATAAGCATAAGGTTGTGGTCTTTCGTACTCCTAGACATGCAGGGCGCATCTGTGTCGAGCTAATCGGTCATGGAGCTAATCACCAACTTTTACGGAAGGGTGTATCCTGTGAGTACCACAAAGCGCTGAAGTACTATACTACGCCGGCATCGTGGGACGAACTATCAGAGATCATATCTGTCTATCGAGATATGGGCTACCATGTAGATAATCGTCTTGAAGAGTGTCATAGCAAAAGGTCAGATTCGCTTACTGAAAGAGTAGAAAGAAGTCTTGCTACCCTACCCAAGAAGAACTATGGTAGTCTAAAGCAAGTGACAGATGCTATGATCCGCATGAACTATGGGTACAATACGATCAAAGCCTATAGTCATAAGCTGTGTGGGCTTATGAGCTACGCCGAAAAGACTGAACTCGGCACCATCACTACGGATGAGGTATCTGCCTATATCAATGAGCTCTTAAAGTCACAAGTATCCTATAGTACTATCAACACGGTGCACAGTGCGATCAGGTTGTATCATCTTAAGGTAGTCCATGTAGAGACATTTGACATACAACGGCTAGAAAGGCCTCGTAAGAAAAGGGCTTTGCCTACCATCCTCAGCGAAAAGGAAGTGTGGCGCATCATCGAGCAGGTCTCTAATATCAAACATCTAGCTATCGTCTACATGCTCTATGGATCTGGCTTACGTCGCGGGGAAGTAATCAACTTACAGCTCAGCGATATCATGTGGGACCGCAATCAGATACATATCAAGAATGGAAAAGGCCAGAAAGATCGCGTCCTCCCGATGGGAAGATATCTTAAGCGTGTTCTCCAGGAATACTTGGATGTATATCGTCCAGCGACATATGTCTTCGAATCGACCGAACTCGGGAAGGCTTATAGTGGCTCCAGCATCAGTAAAATACTGCGAGACGCAGTAAAGAAGGCAGGTATCTCGAAAAGAGTTACACCCCATGTCTTTAGACATGCATTTGCAACTCACTTAATCGATCAAGGCACAGCTGTACCAAAGGTACAAGCTTTGCTAGGTCATAAGGACATATCTACAACCATGATCTACACACACTTTACGATGGATGACATACAAAAAGTAACTAGTCCATTAGAGAGGATCCTCAGTGAGAAAGTTACCACGGATAATGAAAAGATGTAGATATAACATAGTTATCTGCAAGCAAAAATGAAAAAAGCTGAATTTCATATAAACAATCAAAAGAA
>CAYYBR010000280.1:0-5365 GCA_964470035.1 uncultured Saprospiraceae bacterium | reverse complement strand
TAATACGATCATGACAATAGTATTAGATAGCTCGATGACAGCCGAGGAAATACAAGCAAAGGTTCGTGAATCCAGTAAAAGACAGAAAGCTATGCAGGCTAAGAAGATTAAAAATAATCTTACAAGCCTCAGAGAGATAAAGGCTTCTTCTATGAAAAATCCTCTTAAGCTGGACAAAACCCCTTTAAAGATTCAGAGGGAGTCACGCGATGAATAGTATTCTATCTTTTCTTTTAGTCGACTAGCATCCAAATTCCTAGGGTCAATAGCAAATGCATTGTCTGCATGAATTTTTGCTTGTCTATAATCTTCCATTTTAAAATAGATGTCCGCTAAGATGGCGTCTGGCTTTGCGACTTCTATATTTTTCATTTGCTCTTTTAATTGTAGAGCATAATTTAAGGCTTCTTCATAGTTCTTGGTTTCGGCAGTTAGTATAGCTTTAAAGCCCAAGAGAAAAGGATTATCCTGTTGATCAATGGTCACCAATTTATTTAGAGAATCTAAGCTTTGCTCTGCTCCATATTGGGAATGCAGCATCTCAATGTATTCTGATTTTAGATAAACTTCATCTGGGTAAGTATGGACTATCTTTCGAAAGTTTTTCTCTCCCAAAATTATAGCATCCTGTAAGGCAGTTTTGGTCTGTGGAGATTTTTGATCTCGTAGATTGGTATACTTTGTTAATGCTGAATACACATCCAATATCAAACGCTCGTCCCCAGTGACGGTATGCTTGCCGTCTTCGATTGCTTTATACAAGGCTAATCTCTCGTCTAGATCTAGCGTCAGTCTTGCCAACACACTTTTGCCTACCAAGAAGGTAGAATCATGATCCAATGCTTTTCTATAAGATACTTCTGCTCCAGCATAATCTCCAAAGTCCATGATTTGCTGCCAACCATAGCTGTAATAATGTAAGGTAGAATCAACTGTAGTAGAATAACTCACCATATTCACATCTGTCTGTCTGTTGCAGGATAGGAACAAAACAGTCAAAATCACGAGTACTACTATTTTACTATCGAGCATAATTGATCGTTTATTTGGATAAGGTGATTGTCTTTGTGTCTAATGAGGATACTGTAAGATATTTGATTCAATGGAGCACTTTTTATGCGTTTTTTGATTAGTCGGCCAAATTCTGCTTTTTATTGATCTGTCTGTATACGTGTTTGTTGTAGTATCACCAAATCGCGGTAATTGGTCTTTTCCGAGTACAAGGAATACTGATAAAAACCAGGATATATCCGCCGCCAGACTAAAGTCTCATTAAAATCCTATACGTACTCTTAATGTTTTCTTATATCGCGATACTTCGGAGGTTTTTATCGTCTTTATCTATGTGAGTCTATCCGTATTATCGACGACACTTGCCATATGTCCATTTTTGGATGGCATATTAAATGTGAGAAAATCCGTTATGATTAAGACTCGATGAAACTAGAGTGCATGAGATGAAATATCTACTTGGGTTACTACTTTTTATCACGTTCTGCTTAGGGGTGGACTTGCATGCCCAGGCGGATTATGTGATAATCGATGATATCATCTTAGATGGTAATAAGCGAACCAAGGATGGTATCATACTCAGAGAGCTAGATCTATTCGCAGGGGATACTCTGTACTATGCGGATACCTCTCAGTGGCGTCTTGAGAATGAAAAGCGGATCCTTAGCACTGGTCTTTTTACTAATGTCGCAGTAGAACTGGGAGAACATCAGGCAGATAATAGACGGGACGTAGTCATTGATATCCAAGAGAACTGGTATATCTACCCCAACTTCATCTTTGATCTTGCGGATCGAAACTTTAGTGTCTGGTGGAATGAACAGAACAGATCGCTGGATAGAGTAAATTATGGCTTTAGGCTTAATCACATCAACTTGACTGGTAATCGAGACAACCTTCGACTTACAACTCAGTTTGGGTTTACCAAGAAGTTCGAACTTGACTATAGTTATCCATACTTGGATAAACAGCAGAAACTAGGGATTGCTACCAATGTGACTTATACTGAAAATCGAGAGATAGGTTTTGTTACTATCGGTAATAAAACAGTCTTTCACAGGGAAGCAGATGAGCGCATCTTGCTAAGGAGATTTAGAGCTAGCACATCATTAAACTATCGCCAAGATCTCTTCCAGTTTCATAGATTGAAAGTAGAGTATCATCGCAATGGTATAGACCAACTTATAGCTACAGAGTTAAATCAAGATTACTTTCTCAATGGAGAGGATGCCATCAGATTTTTTACAATCGACTACGACTACAGTATCGATAAACGGATATTTAGCTTTTACCCTGAGGGAGGTTTTTTGATTGGGGCAAATGTGAAAAAAGAAGGTGTTGGCATTTTTGGTGAGTATGATAACTTATTAGTAGAGCTGAGAGGAGAGTATTATACACAGCCAGTGAAGAATCTAGTCATTGCTAATCAGTTAAAGCTAAAAACAAATATCAATCGAAGCCAGGTTGGCTTCGCCAACAATACAGGACTTGGTTATAATGGAAATGTAGTAAGTGGATATGAACTTTATGTAATAGATGGTACAGACTTCCTGCTCAACAAATCCTCTATTAGATGGAAAGCGGTTGATAAAATCTTCAACCTGAATAAGTTGATGCCCCTGCAGCAGTTCAAGCTAATGGACTTCAAAATGTATTTCACTTTTAACTTTGACGTCGGTTATGTCAATGAGCCCACCTATATAGATTCTAACTTCTTGAATAATCAATGGCTCGTAGGTTTCGGACCCGGGATTGATATCCTTCTTTTCAATACTCATCTATTATCATTTGAGTATAGCTTTAATGAACTAGGAGAGTCAGGCCTGTTTTTGAGTAACAGGGTTTCCTTTTAAGAGAAGCTCATAGCTCATAGTCTGGGTTAAAAGCCCAAGACTAAACCTAGGATCCCGAGAAAGAGTGTAGTTTCCAACAATATACATGAGCTATACCCAATTATCAGATTTGGGGTTATAGTCCTTGTTTCTAATCTAGGATATGACAGAATTGAGGATGTTATGTCATTTTTATGGACTTGTAAGTCATTTATGGGGTGTTGATTTATTAGTGTAATCCCTGGGTCATTCTTAATATTACAAGCAGAAATCACAACCAAACACTTTTCAAAGGCTCGAAGCGGTCAGTTTAACAATCACTGCATCAATCATGACTTCACAACGTACTTCTGGGTTTTTTGAGCAGATAATCTCTCAAATATCCATATGCAATTTTGACATCATCTGGACAAAATCCGAACGATGGGAAACTCTTAATCTTAAGATTCTAGGTGAATCTTATGGTGCTCTTGTAGCAAAAGCAATTAAAGAATTGAATATTCTTAAACAAGATATCGAAACACCTTTCTTTCAACTAGAAGATAACCTGTTGAGTAGCCCTCAACTTTCTAGTGTAAAATTTTCCTTAGACCAGAGTGACGAGAGCTATTTCTGTGTATCCACAATTAATGAGAAAAATATTAGAGGTTTCATACAAAAGATGTCTTGTGCCATAATACGAGAAAAAGAACTGATGGCGCTAGTCAGCTTTGGAAACAAAATTGCCTCTCATCGCACGATAATGACACCAAAGATCAAGGATAAGAACGGTCCAACTAAGAGAGAGAAAGAGGTCTTAGACCTGCTCAAATTAGGCAAAAGTCAGAAGGAAATAGCGTCGATTCTAAACATAGCAATTTCTACGGTCGAATCTCACAAAACTAACTTGTTCTCAAAGTTTGATGTGAACTCTTCCATGGAGTTGGTACTCAAATCAACTATTAAGAACTAAGATCTTGTCTACCCTCTAAGTATCGACATCAAATTTAGCCGGTAGAACAATCATATTATTACATTGGTCTTGGTAATGTGGCTATTGTCTAAGGCTCTATTCTCCTTAATCGCAAGAGTTTTTACTATAAGGAGTAGTATAAAGAGAGTAATGATTCCCCATTCTCCTATAGTTGGTATGGTTGCAGAAGCGAGTGCAGAGGACACACAATTTCTTCCCGAAAAAACATGAGTTGTAGACCCGTTTGATCCAACCCAAACGATATTTTGGCTATCGTCAATTTTAGGGTCCATGTTGTTAAAAGAATTATTACCTCCTACAGAAGATACTCTGGTTACTCCAGTACTATCGTATAGAAAGATTTGTGAAATACCTCCTTGCGTACCTTGCCAAACGACATTGTTATTTAAGATGTCTGGTGCGGAATTAGAGACACTCGTATTGCCATCTTGACTAGATACGCGAGTGATACTTAGACCATCATAAAGATAGATATGAGAGATGCCACCTTCTATTCCTTCCCAGGATATAAAGTTGCCGCTGATTACCGGATTGGAGTTGAATGTTGAAGTATTTCCGTCTTTTGTTGAAATCCTCTGAATCGAAATACCGTCATACAAAAATATATGTTGACCACTCCCATCACTACCCTGCCATACAACACGATTATCATCTATTTGTGGAGAAACATTCATTGTGGAAGTATTGCCAAATAGTTGTGATAAAATGGTTGTAGTTGCTCCATTATACATGTAAATATGCGAAGTAGACCCATTGAACCCTTGCCATATTATGTTATTTCCTTCTATCTGAGGTTCTATATTGTCAGTTGAAGAATTTCCATTTTGAGTAGAAATACGGGTGATATTAGCACCGTCAAAATGATAAATTGATAATAACCCACTCTCGATCCCTTGCCATACTAAGTTATCACCATCAATCTTTACATTTATGTTGGAAGTAGAATTGTTACTATTTAAGGATGAGATTTCAGTTACACTAGCACCGTCGTATAAATAGATATGAGAAGTTATTGTGTTCAGTCCCCACCACACTATTTTACTACCACTTATTTCAGGAGAAGTATTAGATGTAGAGATGTTGCCATCTGATAAAGAGATATTGGTTGTAATCGCTCCATCATGCAAAAATATGTGGCCAGTTCCAGCACTTTGACCAGACCAAACAGTGTTACTTCCACTTACTCTGGCAGATGTATTATCTGTAGAAGTGTTACCATCTAAAAGAGAAATATTAGTTATAGCACAGTTCTGTGCTTTCATAGTAACATCATTCACAAGCACTAAAAGAAAGAGCATGAATATATGTTGGAACAATATCAAAGACTTGTCTCCAATGCTGACCATGGGTATGCGTCTCATCACTTGGGGTTTTTGGTTAACTGCTAACTCAGGTGTTAGCGAACAAGCACAAAGATAACATATTAAAATAAACTACAATATGTTAACAATTCGAATTGAGGTTTTTATAAGTATAATTTTATTCTATATATTATAAGTATTAATATGATTCCATGGTCAGACTTTATATCTCGAAGCTATTCTAGTTG
>CAYYBR010000279.1:0-5371 GCA_964470035.1 uncultured Saprospiraceae bacterium | reverse complement strand
AACTGTAATCTTGTTTCCAATAAAAGCTTCGATTAAAAACAATGATGCCCGCTATCAAGGCTAGAACAAACGGAACAAACAATATCAGAAACAACCTTTTAAGAAATTTGCGCATATATCGAATAGCTTGTAAGCATCCTAAAGATTACAAAAAGAGCTCAATAAACAACCTAGAAGCATGGCCGAAAAGAGATATGCCGACAACTTGTATTAATATCCCAATCTATTATCTCCTGTTCCTTCTTCTTTTAAGGCTTTCTTATCTGAGCGCTGAGCAGCGCGGATAGATAGCCTAAAGAGGCAAATGACCGGACGAAGAAGACTGAAGGGCTGGGTTCAGAACATTCACGACTGAACAAGATGGCACTGCAGATGGTTAAAGCGGAGAATCCTAAGTAATATTGACTTATGAATCTAGAAGTGTACGATGCTCAGTTTGAGGACATTCTCGAAGGAAGAAATGTATTACCTCCTTACGACAGCCCTGACTATGTCCATTATGTAAAAATGAATCAGACAAGAGCTAGTCGCTTAACGAGAAAAGGAAAAATCTTGCCAAAACTGCAGAACTTAATCGAGCAGATTGACCAAGACATGAACTGGCTACTGATCACAGAACCATGGTGTGGCGATGCAGCACACTGCCACCCTTTTGTAGCTAGATTCGCTGATATGAATGAGCATATAACTCTCGAATTTCAAAATAGAGATGCTCCCGAAAGTGAGATCAATAACTATCTCACCAATGGCGGCAAATCGATACCGATGCTCATAGTAAGAGATGCATCCAATAAAGATCTTTTTACATGGGGACCAAGACCGCGAGAGGCACAAGAGATGTACTTAGATCTCAAGAGCAGGTCTATCGAGTGGCCAGAAATTCTTCAAGAACTGCAACTATGGTATAACAAGAACAAAGGCGTGATGATGCAGGAAGAGTTATACGAGCTGTTTTCTGTGCACTTATAGTGGATGAGTCCAACATCTTAGTTCACCATAATGCCTTGACTGAAGAATAGCAGCAGACTTAGAACAATTCTCTGCCAAACTCATTCTATATCTAATCTACAGAAACTGATTTTGAAGCTTGCACTTACCATCTTATTTGTACTACAGTCCACCCTATTCATTATGAGTCAAGAGCCTACCACTACCGACATCAAAGTTAATTGCGACCCAGAGACAGGGCTGTGCCTTATTCCTGATTTTGACATCCCAGCTGAGCCTATAGCATGGAAAGATGGAGAAGAAATTATTTACATCGGAGATCCGATGTGCAGCTGGTGTTGGGGTATTTCTCCAGAGCTCAATGCCCTACAGCGTTATGCAACTGCCGAGAGCATACCTTTTAGTATAGTGATGGGTGGTCTACGTCCTGGTGGTGGCGAGACCTGGGATAAAGAGTTCAAAGGCTTCTTGAGGCATCATTGGGAAGAAGTAAGTAAGCGCAGTGGTCAGCCTTTTAGTTATGACCTCTTTGACTTGGCGGATTTTAATTATGACACAGAGCCCGCTTGCCGAGGGGCCATTACCGCACGCTCTATAGCTCCAGAAAAAGCCCTCGCTTTTTATGAGTTTGTACAACATTATTTCTACGTAAAATCACAGGACCCGAATAAAGTATCTTTCTACAAGCCTATATGCGACGAACTCGACATTGACTTTGACAAGTTTGCTGAGCTTTTTAAGTCAGAAGACATGAAGATGGCTACAGCACAAGATTTTGCGCAAAGTCGTCAGTGGGGCATTAGAGCATTTCCATCGGTAGTATACAGAAAGGATGATCAACTTTACCTCATAGCCCAAGGCTATGCTTCATATGACGTGCTGAAGAATCGCATCATAGAGACCAACTCAACACAGTAAAAATCTTGAGTATAGTCGCTACCTATAGATCACTCTTCCTCATCACTTTCCGCGATATAAGCATCCAGAATTTCCTCAAGGTTAGGCTTGGGTATTAGACCTTGAAAACGCTCTACTGCCATCCCTTTATTAAAGAACATGATCGTAGGAATCGACTTAATCTTAAAGTGCTGACTTAATTTTGGGTTCGCTTCGGTATTTACTTTTGCCACAAGCGCTTTACCATCATACTCTTCAGCTAGCTCATCTATTACAGGGCCAAGCACCTTACAAGGTCCACACCAGTGGGCATAGAAGTCAATCAGGACTGGAGTCTTTGATTTCGCGACCAGGTCATTGAATGTATCGTCAGTAACGTGCGTAGTTTCGAACTTTGGTTTTCTTTTCCAGAACATGAACACAAATTAGTTCATATAGTCCATTCCGTCCAGGTCTCGTCCAAATTCATTCATTCATCAGGATTAAAAAGCAGAGTTTTTGTCGGCTTTGAGCCCATAACGGTTGCGCTAATCGCGAGCAACATTTCACCTATCACGGAATGAATACTAAAACACCTCAAATTCACATGAGGGCATATAACAACATCTCTTAATATCACCATCCCTAAGCTGATGAATATACATGGTAACAATTGCTGCTTAACTCTCTTATGCTCTAATATCAACTCACTTTAAAGCGATTGTTGCAGAAACCCACGGGAGCCCAATAAGGGAGCCCGCATCTATGGTTGGTCTGAACAAACCAACGTCTAGAGAAGAACCGACTTTACGGAAGTGAACTCTAAGAGCCGCCGTTACGATTCCATTAACTTCATCGAAGTTATTTGTACCCAATACGAAGTTATCAGACACGAATGATAATTTTTCTCCAATCCGAAACATAAAGGATGGGTAAAAAGGAATGACTGTGCTCGAAAAACCATCTGCTGTATTAAACCCAATTCCACCACCTAGTGTAAAGTTGTTATTGCGATCGCCAAATGTAACAGCTGACTGAAGTATACCAAAACCAACAAAATTATCTTGTGGAGATGTAAAGAAAGTGGCTCCAAGACTGATAGCAAGTTTTTCACTTTGAAGAGGCAAACTATATTTCGGAGCTACAAAAAGTATGGGAACTCTACCACCAAACAACAAGGACGCAATCTCACCACCAACAGTGACTGAAAAGTGGTCCGAGACACCTACACTATAACTGTTAAAAAATATCCCAATATTTTGATAGTAAGATTGCCCTTTCTTAAGATTGTACCCTGTTGAATTTGCCAAGTAGTGAGTAGACCCATGATAGTCTATAGGATATCCATTTTTATCGTATGCATACTTATCTTGTGAGAGGTCTTTGAGTTGTTCAATATCCTCCTTATTGATTCTGATCACCCCAAGATTAGGGGTTTCTAATTCCACCACCTCTCCATCCATACTAATCAACTTTCCTCGATAAGAGTTACCATCCTTCGTTGTTATCACGACTTGTTGGCCTGCTTCTATATCAGAAGATTGAGCAATAACCGAGTTAGCAAGAGGAGCATATGTGCATAACACAAGCAAAATAAAAGCTGCGGAGTATTTCATAATTGATGAGTATAAAGACTTGATTAAAGCCGATGAACCAACATGATAAAAGTATGAAATACTTAATCATATTGATCGGCCTTAACATTTGCAACAGTTGTTACATCAAGACTTAAATCAAAGGACGTCCATACACAAGTCCCCATCAATCAGCTAGAATAGATATGCGATTGGAATCATCTCGCATGAGAGAGATTACATGCAAATTAAAAAAGTGACTTCCAATCTATAGACTACTTACAAATATAAAAGTGCACAGTTTGGCAATGATAAAAATCCGGATTCAGGCCTGGTAGTTACATTGCCATACAAGAACAAGTCTATCTATGATTCTTAAGCACTAACCTCATCTTGAACGATGATATTCTAGTGTGGCGCAGAGAATACCCATGTTCCTACTACATCCGCATCGAGTAATCATCCTTGGGGCCTTGTAGACTTGAAGTAGAAGATTCTGCGCTATAAAAATTTACTCACCTTTAGCAAGGGAGCATATCACGGCTACTTCGTGCATTATCTATTTGTTCTTGGGTAAGTTGTCTTTCTGGATCTGTCGCAAAGCACTCTAGAACAGATTCATTAAAGTCGATAAAATCATCAATGGAATCTCTTACAGCATCACAGTTGCTATCAGATGGATCATTGTTAAAATCATCAAGGGCATTATTCACCTCGGTTACCAACCTGTTGATATCTTGCTGAATAGCGGCATTATCTGCACAATCTATATCATCACCACCACAGGCTTGACCTAAAGTCATCATAACAATAAGGCCAAACAAAAATACTAAGCTCTTTTTCATAGGGTATACATTCAAAAAATCCAAATATAAAACATCTCTTCTTATGATGTTTGTATATCTAAACTGACACATTATAGCGGAATATTAGTGGATTGAGGATAAACACTTAAAAGAACGGTTACACCCTTCAATCTCAAAAAAGCCCTAAACTCAGCAAACATGCATAATGAAATCAAAACCAATTCTGCAAACCCTATAGCAATTAGTCTCAACTGCGCTGGCCTATAGACATTACACATGGTCAGTGAAGAGGGTTTGGACCTACGGGTTTAACCAAACTGACAATTTATTCTGAGTTTCAATATTCAAACAAAAATTAAGCTTGTTACACAAAAACATATTATCTTAAAGGAATTCTTAAGATCATTCGTTAATCAAATTTATCAATTGTGAAAAAAACATTTTCAGAAGTTCAATTAACTCATCAAGACCAAACAAAAGTTACTGGTGGAAACACAAGACCATTAACTGGCATGTATAATGGAGTTCATACAACTAAGGCGAGACCTTTAACTGGATTCGGCGCATCTTCATCCTATGGTGAACATTGTTCTAATGGATGTGAAAATGGCAATGGATCCGTAGGGAGCTAATTTCACATTTTTATTACAAAGAAATCAGATAAGACCTTAGGGCCATATTCCCGATTGGAATTATGACTCTAAGGCTATCTCCTGACTAAGCTAGTTAGTAAGTTCAACTCCAATTCATTGTTGCTATTAAGCATCAGATGGATAGTACTGTTGCTGCCAAATCATCCCCACTTGCCAAACCCAATTTCTTCCGAAGTCGATATCGAGATTTCTTGATCCCCTCATCTGACACTCTGAGAATGCTAGCAATCTCCTTTGATGAGAGATTCATCTTAAGTAGCGACACTAATCTCATCTCACCTGAAGTAAATGATCCATACTTCCCGACTAAACGATCTACAAAATCCTGATGCACGCTAGTAAATTCTTTTGAAAATTGCCGCCACTCATCTTCATCATCACTATCGCTCTTAATCATACGAGATATCCTAGATGTAGCTGTCGTAATAGAGCCATCTATAGACGAACTCAATCTAGACACCTCCTCTTCTAAGGAAGATAGAAACTCATTCTTACTTGCCAACTGAAGAGCTTT
>CAYYBR010000278.1:0-5374 GCA_964470035.1 uncultured Saprospiraceae bacterium | reverse complement strand
TTTATCTTGACTCTAATCTTCGTTGTTCCTTTGTCAGTCGATACAAAGGAACCCATCCCGATAGCTATCGGGACTTGTCGCGCTAATATTTGCTCGGCTATGACTATACCTAATTTTATCAAGATTATGCTCCAACATCCTCGCAGGGTGATTTTTCAGCCCACAAACCAACCTCGCGAAAATCACCTCCAATGGCAAATTCGACCGCGAGGATGTCATGCGTTGCATGACTGTAACTCATATTTATATTGATGGAAGGCAGAGCCTTCCACGTCACGATTCGGCTCGTCCAAGAATAAAATCTCGTAGCGATTAGGGCGCGCCCTAATCGGCGTAGACGAGGGAGCACGACGGGGAAAGCCGAGATTTTATCACGGATTAGTCAAGAGCTACTTTATTCGATAAGTAATCGAGAAAGTGAATAGTGAAAATCAACGAGCATTTAGCTTGACAAGCGCTTTGGTTACTTTGGCGCGACTGCCAAAGTAACAATCAAGAAAAGAAGGAAGATTAAACTTCTATGAGACTGGTACCTCGCAGCTAAAGAGATTAGATTAACATCAATAAAGAAATAGATGATTTCCTTCGAAGTCTAGACGACTTGAGTTCCTTCATTCACATCTTATATACTGGTACAACCCCTTGCTTAAACCGATCCCCAAATCCAGAATTATTGGGATCGTAACTACCGACGATACTAGGATCTACACCTTCTGCTGGTATAGTACTTTCAAGATCAAGTGACCAGAAGATACCGTTGAGAACTAGTTTTCGCATATTATCATTCTTGAAGTCATAAGGATGTCCCAGTGTTGTGAAGAAGACCTTGGCGCCGCCATATTCTTTTGTCCAGGCTACAGGGTTAGTCAGGGCAAACTGATCAAGACGATTGTGTTGTTCGTGATTAGACTTGAGTGAAGTGCCGCGAAGTAAAATGTGTGGGTCGCCGTAGAGCTGCCAATCACCGCCATCGACATGGTATAACCAGGAGTATGCTTGAAATGGTGAAACACCTTTGGTGATAGGATGATCCGTATCCGCAAGATCCACTTCTGTAAGAGGGTAGCTACCATCATCAAAGTGACCATGATGAGTGATCCATTGTTGACCAAAGACTTCTGTTGGCCATGCTTTATTGAGATGATTCATAGTTGTGTCCAACTCGCCTTCGGCAGTCAGGTACCAAAACGCATGAGTAGAAGTTCTGAATCCAACCATAGGTTTTCCGGACTCTGCATAGTCAGTTATGTACTTGAGTTGATCGCTTGGCAACTGTCTGAATCTGGTAAACATGATCATTAGATCAGCAGTCTCTAGAGCTTCTAGTCCTTCTATGTGGTGTTGATTGTTGGGGTCGATGATGCCCTTGTCATCTACGGAGTAGCAGAGACTTATCTTGGCGCCCAGTTCTCGCTTAAGTATGCGAGCTATCATAGGCATAGACTCTTCAGATCGATACTCTTCATCACCAATAACAAAGACGATGTGTAACTGATCCTTGACTGTAGAAGTCACTGGTTGGTGAGTGCTACAAGACGTGGCATACCATATGCCAAGTAGCGCTAAGAGGGTCCATCTTGTATTGCTCATAAGACTACTTGTTGTTACGAGATGATAGTAATAGCTCTTCTGCATGATAGAATCCTTTTTTATCTGATACTTCTCTTCTAGTGCCAGCTACCAAGTCGGCAGGTACTGGTCTGGCATCATTGCCCCAGCTACTTCTTATATAAGTGAGGACATCGCTCATCTCTTTATTTGATAAGAGGCCTTCATATGGAGTCATCGGTGTGAGGCCTTCATATCTAACTCCTTTCACCGTCATAGGGCCCATGACACCTTTTAGTGTCAACTTAATTAAAGTTGTAGGGTCGCCAGTGACCCATTCGCTGCCGGCTAGAGGTGGGAATCCCGACGCACTAAGTCCCTGCCCGTTTTCCATATGACAAGTGACACAATAGCCTTCCTTATTGTAAATGAGTTCGCCACGTTGAGCTGATGTGAGTGGTTCAGTACTAGGCGCAGCTGTTGCTTTGACTTGGTCAGGAGAGTGTTGTTTTTTGATGAAGGAAAGGGTAGGAGCCATCCAATCGTCAACCTCGCTTTGTTCTATGATATGGATGATATCGGCAGCATCTTCAGCTGCTAACCAAGAAGCGCCGATAAGCGCTTCTAACCTCACGCGACCATGTTCATCTGATGCGGCGACCTCCAACAAGAGTTTATGATCTGGTATCTCATGTCTATTCAACTTTACCACCTTTGCCGCTGCTGCCCTTACCCGATGATCACTATGTCTTAGAAGTTGGCGAAGCAAGTCACTATTAGCAGCGTTATGTCCTTGCTGCACCCAGAGTGCTTCAAGTAGATGGTGGCCAGCATTTACGGAAGTGGTATCAATATCTTTGATCCAGTCATCCAGTGCAGATAGCACCTCCTTGCGATCGCGACCTCGTAGTTCTCTTCTCGTCCTGTAGCGTGTGCGATACTCTGGTAGCAGGAGATGGTTCAATAGGGTGTCTATAGGTGCTCCATCTATAGCCACCTCTTCTAGAAGTGGACGATCGGCATAGGTGACCCTGTATACGCGTCCATGCTTGTGATCACGCAGTGGGTCTCTTGCATTATGCTGCATGTGGCCTATCAGGACGTTGTGCCAATCCAAGAAGTAGAGTGACCCGTCTGGGGCTATCTCCATATCTACAGGACGGAAGTTTTTATCGTTACTCACAAAGAGATCTTGGCGATGTCTGGAGTCAAAACCTGTACCGCGTTCAGATATTTGGTGTTGTTTCATGCCGAGAAATCCGATGCAGTTAGCGATCAGTATATCTTCTTGAATCTCGTCAGGAAAATGTCGACTAGAGAGAAACTCGAGACCAGACGTAGGACGAACCTTATGAGCTTCTTCGATGAGATTGCGGGACTTAGGAGAACTCTTACCATATGTCGGTCGATTCATGCCGGGTAACATCCATAACATGTCAGGACCACTGGTTTCGGCGAAAAACTCTTGCCCCCATTTGTCAAAGGCTATGCCCCAAGGATTAGGTATCGAGACTTGTGACACCCTCTCAAGTTTGTGTATCCGCGGATCGTATCTGTAAAATCCACCGTTAGTGGCTCTAACGGGACCATGAACAGTCTCTACATCCGTCCTTAGAAATACTCCTTCAGCCATGTAGATAGCGCCTGAGGGATCGGCGCAAAATGCACTGATAGCATGATGCGTATCATGGTCATCGAAGCCACTTAAGATGACCTCCTTTTTATCCGCCTTGTCATCACCGTCAGTATCAGATAAGAGGATCAGGTCATTGCCTTGAGAAACATATACGCCCTCTGGGGCCAGCTCAAAACCTACGGGAAGGTGAAGTCCATCTGCCCAAGTGGTTATTGCATCAGCTTTACCATCCTTATCCTTATCTTCTAGTATGAGTAGCTTGTCATCTGGTCTCGGATCTCCGGGCTTCCAGTGAGGGTAACTGGGCATGACAGCTACCCACAGCCGTCCTTGATTGTCAAACGACATCTGCACAGGATTTGCTAATTGTGGAAACTGTTCTTCACTTGCAAATAGCTCAACTTGATATCCTTGTGGTGTAGTGATCGATCCTTCTGCTTCATCTCCGTAGAGGTAGCGCTCAAGTCCATGACCATATCCGGCATTATAATTAGTTGGTACTTCAGGGAGTTGAGTGGTCTTGAGCTCGGCGCTTCTCACATACTCTTGGATAGCCTGATCTCCACTTGCAGCCGCCCAGATAGCCGTGTCGCGTATGGCAGTCATGTGACGCAGCTTTTCTAATTCGTACGGATAATTGTCAGGTCCGAAGGGGTCATATCTGCGACCGTTGATATGGACGCCATTAGGGCTTTTATAATCCATCTTCCAGTGCCAGTTCTTATCCTGTACGGCGGCATGTACTTCCTTGTTGTATTTGTTTTGTGGGCTTCCGCCAAATGCTTCATCTGCTATATAGGCGCCTATCTTCTGGTATGCAGCGTCGGTCAGTTGTAGTCCATCTATGGTCGCTTTTTCCATCTGTGCATATATCTTCTCGCTTTCGCCAAAAAGATCTATGACCGGTACCTCATGATCTTTAGCTACTTGCAGGATCATTTCTCGATATAGTTGGAGGTGGTGATTTTGAGTTGTTAAGTCATCTTCATCGATGTTGCCACTCTTATCTTCGATGGAGGTGGGTGTCACTAGTACTAATTGTGGTGGCCTTTTATCATTGTAGTGCTGTGTTATACTATGCTCGATAAAAGCAGAAAGCATATCACCGAAGTTGTTAAGTCCAGAAGAGCCTTCATAGGATTCGCTATTTCCAAAGAAGGCCAATATGATATCTATATCATGTCTGTCGAGCCATTCGTCGGGATACTCATAAAATCCCTCAGGCGGGCTTTCGTGATCAGATGTCGTAGGATAGAAAGACTCAGCTCCAGGGTAAGCCCAAGGCGTCTCTCTTGACGAATGCGGACGAAAGCCTGGAGTGTTTCCAGGATCACACATGTTACGGATGTACAACTCGTGCTCTTGAAACCGTAGGTGCATTTCCTTTTCGAAGTGTCCATACTCCATCATCCGAGAGCAGAGGTTGCCGCCGATAAGTGCAATTCGACTTTTCTTGGGTAACTCTATAGCCGTGTTATTTGACTCGCAAGAAGTCAATAGCAGAAGTAGACATAACCACGATACACAGTGCCACATAATCACATCATCTGGAGTGAGTCGGAAGATAAAGAAAAGTAGTTGAGCTGTATCGAATACCTGATATAGAAGTTTACTCAGTGCATACTTCCTATGAGTATCGCTTATAGACTTGAGGTCTTTTAGTTGTCCAATTTTTTATTCACCATAGATTTGCTTCATACCATTGATGTCTCCTTCTGAAATACCATCGAGGTTGCCAGAGATCGATCCCATTATGTTGTCACGAGAAGAATGACCTAAGCCTAGCACATGTCCTAATTCGTGTAAGACATATGCTTGAAATATGTTGCAATCAGTAGTAAAGTTTGGACTGAGTATCAGAGTTCCTGCAAGTTCATCGCATGGTGAAAAAGTAAAATTCGGGAAGCCACTTCCACAAGTAGTGACAGGTGCTACGAAGATTTTGATCTGACTATCACTATCATCGGAAAGTTCCTCAAATTCAATATTTCCTGCGCTTGCCCAAATGTCAAAAGATGACCTGATCATGTCTTTTGCACAACTTGGCAGTGCATCAATCGATAAGGTAGGGACATCGATTTGTCTATGGTTGCTAACTAAAGTTGGACTTTCTTGAAAACTATAAGTTACTAAGCCTCCAGGTGTTTGGGGCCCTTCTGCCTCTATACCTCGGTTAGCAAAATCATTCAT
>CAYYBR010000277.1:0-5381 GCA_964470035.1 uncultured Saprospiraceae bacterium | reverse complement strand
CTTTGTCGAAAGAGCCTGTGTAGTTTTTGATCACCTTACCAGTGATATCACTTATCTGTAGAGTCACCTCAGTTGGAGCAGGGAGGTAGAAACTTATAAGTGTATTATCACTAAATGGATTAGGTGTATTTTGATAAAGAGTAAATGCTTCACTCTGTGTAGTTCCAAATTCGAGATTCAAGTTCATCACATCTAGTGATGTACTATATATTTCAGATGCTATATTATCAGAGTTTAACCTTATAGTTTCAGACAATCTGCCAGATCGTTCTGCTCTAAACTGTAAAGTAAATAACTGATCAGAAGATGATACTGGTTGACCGAGTACTTCATCCCAGCTTATCATCAATCTTCCTTCACGAGTGCTCGATGTACCTATGTTAGTATGACTTATGTCTAGAGTTATTGCTTCAAGGCCAGCAAAACTCAACATAGAAGGGTCAAAGTCTAGAGCCATCTGCATACCTAGAGCGTCTAAGTCTTTAGATGCTTTCAATGTCATAGTTACTATATCTCCTTCCTCAAACAATACATCAGATACTTCTAAAGCATAAGAGGATCTGCTTGAAGCTAAGAGACTAGCTGCTTCTACTGAACCATTGATATCTCCCACCTTCATGCCGATGAAATCAATATCCATGTTAGCATTCAGCGTAGCTATATTATATTGTTCTCTTAGGTTATCACTAAGCGGGAACCTAGGATCAGTAAACTGATAATTCTTATCAATAAACCTCCAAGACTCATTGTTTTCAAATCTCTCCGCATAACCTAGAATAACGCTTCTGAGATCTACAAGATCTGTAGACGATACTCGATTATCATTATTGATATCCGCAGCTATGATTCTATATGGAGAATCTATCATCTGCAGACCTAGAATATGTCTCTGTATAAGTATTAAATCAAGCGTCGTTACTCCATTAAGATGATCATCATCTGCAGAAGGATCGATTGTATATGACTGTCCCAGATCCATAGCAGGGAAAGCATAATCTCCTTGGATATTAGTATTGACTGATTGTAACATATCACCTCCTTGTAGAAGGTCTACAGCCACGTTTGGCAGGCTCTGTTGGTTATCATTGAAGATCGAACCTGTCAAGAAAGCCGTGGTAACATTGCTACAGATATCATTGTTATCCTGGATAACAATATTCACAGTGGTAAAATCAAATATGATCATATCTCCACCTGCATCAAATGATACAAAGTAGTTGACATCTACTCCATCCGCACCCACATCTGCACACGTAAATGTGAGAGCTGGTTGAGATATGCCAAATCCACCATCATCTCTACCTGCCGCATCTGCCGTTCTCACGATGCTCATAGTTATGTCCTGACCACAAGGGCCTTCACTCTTGCCGTTATCAAGATCAGCCGCCCATACTTCTACCATACCACTATTAGGCATTAAGACTGTTGTAATATCTATGGCAAAAGGTGTTGGCTGCTTAACGTTGGCTATTGTAAAGTTCTGTGTACATGTCACTACATTGCCACAGGCATCAGATACTGTCCACTGGATCCTATGATTACCAAGAGGATAGAAACCACTATGTGTAACCTTACTAGTATTGTCATCTAGAGAAGTCTGTAGGATGACGATGTCTGAATCAAAAGCATCAGGAAATCCATCTCCATCAGTATCAAGTTCCACTCTTCCAGTCCATACATGATCATCTGCTAAGGTACACTCATCAAACGCTTGGGCCATGAGCATCACATTACCACCATCACAATCCAAAGTTTGGATCTTATTATCTCCTGTAAGATCTGGTGAACAAGTGATAACTGGCTCTAAAGGATCACTCACCTTTATCACTTGCGTAAATGTCCCTACTACAAAGATATTTCCTGGAGTAGATTGACACCAGTCGATCACCGTGAAAGTTCTCAATACTTTGAAACACGCATCTTGGTCTTCATCAGAATTAAAGAAGAAGACTTGATTATCAGTTTCTAATGCGAGATCACTGCATCTTACTTCTATATCTGCGATATTGGGCGTACCAAAGCTCTCACGTATAACCTCTTCTGGAGTAATACATTCTTCTAACGAAATTTCCTCTTCTATGCCAGCGAAGAGCTCCGCGACATCAAAGACGACATTACTTTCCACCCTTATAATCTGTCGACAAATCCGTACAGGACTTCCTGTTTCATTTGAGAAAATATTTCTAATAATATTTCCTCTTCCACATTCATCTCTGTTATCCCCAACCGTTACACTTATCCTAGGAATTGAACAATTGTCAAAAATTGTACCGTCCAATAATTCATTCGTTGCAGGGTCTGGGCTAATTACAAATTCATCTGGAATTCCAAAGTTCTTTTGGTTCCCTTCTAGAACTATAGAGCCAAAGAATTCACTTAGTGGATCATCAGCTATATTATCAACACTCCTTACTATATCAGGAAACTCGAAGTTACAATCGACAGTTATCCTTTCTGTTAAGCAAGTAACAATAGCAGGATTCTTATCTTGTAGCTCTACGAACGACCAGCATCTACTGCTATTACCCCCTGAATCAAAGGCTGTCACCTGTACTCCTATGCCATCTGCTCCTTGATTACCTACATCTTCACAACAAAGATCTACATATGGGGTACACAAAGCGGACTCATCGATAAATGCTACACCACCTACCAAGAAGGACTCCATGCTATAATCTCTAAAGCAAGTATTTCCAGAAGCCGCCATATCTTGTAAGGCACCGTCAAATACACTAAATCTCACTGCTCCACTTCCATTACTTGGAAGCGATAAGAACAAGTCTAGATGATCCATACGAGTAACACATACTCTTTCAAGGTCACACTGATCAAATGTTCCATTGTCTATAGCAGTAACGGGGACTCTAACATTTCCATCTCCAGATATTCCAATTACAAGAAACTCCTTACAGATGACAACTGGTGCTGACCCATCTGAGATTGTAACTTTGGTAGTGTCATTTACTTGATTACCACAATCATCAAAAGCTGTGTATACGATAAAGCTCATACCAATTGGAAAATCAAAAATATCCTGTGGTACGTTATTAGCTATGTTCGGCCCTATTAGATTTCCGTCCATATCAAATATCGAAAAGCCTATATTAACACCTGTGAGATCACAATTATCAACTGCTGTTGGCTCTGGTATTGTCAAACTACGTGAGCATTGCTCAGAATCCACACTTTCTACGATATCTTCTATCAAAGAAGAAGTTACAAATGTAGGCGCCTGAGTATCAGTTATAGTTATTTCTTGTTCTCCAAGTGGCAGAGTTAATTCTCCTTCACATGACCACTCTCTGAGGAACCATTCTCTGATTATTTTAATTTCACAACCAAAGTTGAACACTAGATCATTGAAGTCAGCGGCTATGCCACAACTAGCAAGATTGTCATCTATAAGATCCTGATAAGAGGGTGGAGCGTTCCTATAATTTATCGCTGCTAATATTATAGTATCATTTCCACCTTCACCATCTGGAAGTATAATAGTCGGAGAACCGGATCCATTCATATCTAGCGGTAAAGGAGCAGGAGCAGGATTATTTGGGTCATCAGGGTCTAATCTTACAAAGTCCAAAGAGCAATCTAACGGCTCCATTTCTGCAGGCACCTTAATTACATTACCATCTCGCGTTCTATTTCCAGGCATCGCATCTGGATTAATTGAAAAGTTTGGAGGGAAGTTTACGCAGGCACCCGGAACGAGGAGAGTACCATCACCTACATTCTGATCAAATCTGATGACATCTATCACATCTTCACAAACATTCGATCTATTATTGAAAATGTCTTCTGCAAAATAAGTCACTTCTATCCGCCTTAGAACATTGGTAGGCAGATTATCACAATCTGTAATTACGGACTGTGCTAATATAGTAGTTGAAAAAGTACTGCAATCTTCAACTAAATTATCAATTGTAGTCATGACCGACCCAGGTCCAAATTCTAAACAACTGATATCCATGATACCAGGGTCATTGCACGTTACGACAGGTGGTGATTTATCTTCTAAGATTACATTACCCCAGCAAAGGTTATTGACTTCCCCTGTTACTGGGTCTGTATCTACGACTTGTATTGTTAAAGGTTGTCCTATGAATTGTGCTGTAAGATCTTCATCTAAAAATATCGCAGGCATAGCTACTGAGCCTGAACCTGCTACAACAACACCACCACTGAGAAGCACAATACTATCGATCATGGACATCATCGCAGCATTAGCACAAGGATCAGATGCGCCTCGAAGTACATCCCCTATTTGTATAGTGGCAGTACATGACGGCGATAGTGATACATTAACACTAGAGTTACATGCTATAGAAGAAGTACCTAATGTAGGACCTACAAGTATAAGTGATGTCAATTGTGCTATCTCTTCCAATTCACATGGGCAACCTGAATCAACCACTGTTGCCACCGCACGATAGTTCTCTTCTCCGAGACTTGGGTACATAAGCACATCTCCAATTCCTCCAGTCTGCTCTCCGATAAGTACGCTCTGAGAATTATATAATCTAACGCTTATGACCGCGTCTTCTGCACACTTTGGTGATAACGACACGTCATTTATAGTCACATTTATCTGACCATCCATTGTTAAACCTGGACTATCATCTCCACAAGTGGGATTGATAAGTGTAGCACTTAATGAAAGTCCTCCACCACTAGGCACATCAGTTGGTCCAGTTATGGCTCCAGTAGCATCATACGTATATGTACCTGCCCCTGAGACATCATAGTCAGGAAATACTCCATCGATTATAGAAGTTTCATCGTTTATGCATTGCACGTCCAATGTAAACATGGCACCACTTGCAAATACTTTTGTAGCATGAAGTGCAGGACTAGTTCTAGTCGAACCTCCTGAAATTATGTCGACTTGTTCTACCGTCTTTCCGTCAATTAAAACGGTTATCGTACCCTCGCAATCTATTACTAGAGATACATCGCCGATCGTTGCTCCACAATCTGCCGCGGTTAAGAATGTCTGACTAAACACGACAAAGAATAACATCGGAATCCATATCCGCCACTTACTCTTTATAAAATGAGTAAAACTCGTTTTCATCATCAGATACTTTAAGTAGAGTTAATAATTCTAAAAGCCTCTGGTGCATACGCTCCAGAAGTGTATTGAAATAGATAATTACCAAGCTTATGAGAAGAGGTAAGGAGGGTTACGTTTCATTCATTAGATCTCCAAAATCCTCTACTTCGGTTCTACTAAGTATCTCGGGTATAAAAATTAAATCAGGACGATTTAATCACGCATTAAGGGTTCTAAACTATACGCTGGAACAAATATAGAATTGTTTTAATATGTAACCCTAACCTTTTTAAGGTATTTTATATATTAATTTTTTATAATGTGTAAT
>CAYYBR010000276.1:0-5416 GCA_964470035.1 uncultured Saprospiraceae bacterium | reverse complement strand
CTGCTAAGGTTATTTCTTCTTGAGGAAGTCCACTTAAAGAAAAGGGAAATAATACTCTGATCCTCGAACTTGCCATACCATATCTTACGGGCAACCTCCCGGTCAGCAGCGCAGCACGACTAGGCGTACAAACAGAAGCGCCCGAATACCACTGGGTAAACTTCATACCTTCTGAAGCCATCTTATCGAGATGAGGTGTACTAATCGTTGGATGGCCATAGCAACCCAAATCCCCGTAACCCAGATCATCAGTGAAAATAACTATGATATTGGGAGGTTTGGTATCTACCTCACCTAAGTCAATTTCACTAGTTGTGATCTTGTATTTGTTAGTGCCACATGAGGATAAAATTAAAATCGCAAAACATAGCTTCAAGTAGTAATACCAGGTCATAGCCTCAGAGTTTTCTGATCCAGATATTACGATAACTAACTGGATTAGAATGATCTTGAAGTTGTATCACATCATCTCCATGAGCCATATTTTTAGGTAATCCGATGTATTCGGTAGTCCCTTGTATCTCAGTGTTGTTCTGGATAAGGATCCCATTATGAAGAACAGTTACAGACCCCGAGGTCACCTTTACTCCATCACTGTTGAATCTGGGTGATTTAAATATGATGTCATAAGTGTTCCATTCTCCTGGTGGGTTCATAGCATTAACAAGAGGTATGGATTGTTTATACACTGATCCAGCTTGGCCATTAGAGTATGTGCGGTTTTGATAACTATCTAGTACCTGAACTTCATATCTATTTTGAAGAAATACTCCGCTGTTTCCTCTTCCCTGCCCTTCTCCTTCTATGACTTCAGGCGCTCTCCACTCTATATGCAACTGGCAGTCTCCAAACTTCTCCTTTGTGAAGATCGCTCCAGTACCTGGTTGAACTGTCATAGCCCCATCACTGATCACCCACTTGATAGATGATCCATCTTTATGAGACCAATGATCTCCACTACTCCCATCAAAAAGATAGATAGCATCCGATGGTGCGCTATGTTTCTGCCCAGGAGTAACAACGCGCGGCTCTGGCTCCCAGACTTCTGTGGCTACTGGATCTTTGATTTGACCGATTAGATTAAGGGTCAGAAGACAAGAGCTAAAAAGAATCATGTAGACTCGACGAACTGATATATGCATAAGCTTAAGGTACTTGATATAGAAAAAATTAGATCAATGAATTCTTTATTGTCCCCGATCAAAATACACTTTTTGGATTTTCCCATCCCAGATCTTATAGATAGCGATAGCTTTGATAACACCACCGTTGGCCAAGCCCGTAACTTCTTCTTGGTCTATCACCGTATTACCAAGCACTATCCGATTGATAAGCTCACAATGTAGGTCAGGTGTCTGTTCAAAGAATGATTGATACCCTTCCCGCATCCTATCGATACCTTCATATCTCAATTGATTTGGAAATCCGTACACTTTGACAGAATCGCTATACGGAAATAAGAAAGATTCGATATTACCTAGGTTATAAGCATTGAGCTGCATTTGGACCAGTTCTTCAGGAGATCTCTCTGATAGGTTTTGGCGATCTACAATTTCGCCATCTTTGATGACCTCAGCAATATCTGAAAGATGATTGATGTCATCCAGAGGGTTATTGTTAAGTAATATAAGGTCTGCGTGCTTACCTTTCTTTACTTCTCCATGACTATGACTCCTTTGCATAGCCTTAGCGCCTCCTAGTGTAGATGCCTTTATTACTTCAAGATTAGACAGTCCAGCTCTTTTCATAGCCAGGAGCTCAGCCATGTATGACGTCGCATGCAGGGTCCCAATATTCCCAGCATCTGTGCCCGAAGCAATGATGGCTCCTGCATCTACGAGTCTTCTTAAGTTTGAGGTTCTGATAGAATCCCTAACCTTGTTACGAGCTATAAACTCTGGCGCATAAGCTTTTGCTTCTTCCATGTCCGGATGACTTATATGGCGCTGATCCAAAAGATCAGAGATAGCTTGCGGCACTCCATTATCTAGATCATGGGAGGTAATCTCTACTTCTCCAAGAAAAGCCTTGTCATATCCACCGTGTACCACCAGTGTAGGGATTAACACAACTCCTTTTTGAGCTATCATTTGGATAAAGTCATCGTCCATCGTTTGTGCCACACTGTGTACTAATATATCAGCGCCTTCTTGCACGGCTATACCTGCGGTGAGATTATCTGTAGCATGGACAGCTACGGGAATATCATGAGCGTGACTCTCTGATATGATTGTCTTGACGATATCCCTATTGTTTGTGGGCCCTGGTATATTGATATACCAGATTTTCATGAGATTAGGGTTATGTGCTAGCTGTGCTTCTACTAAAGCTTTTGCCTCATCAGGGGAGTCCACCTTTATGATAGGAGGATCCTCTATACGAAAAGCCTCTGGTTGATATGTAGATAACAAGGGTCCTGTACAATAGTAGTCAGGGCTAACTATAGTGTCTGCTTGATCTCTTATAAGATAGTTGGTCATAGGACCTCCGACATCCATCACCGAGGTGATCCCAAGATTTAGATAAGCATCAAAGATATCCGAGGCATGATCATAGAGCCAACTGATCTCCTCATCATAAGGTCTGATATCACGAAGATCTAGTGCATCCGGTCTTGTATATAGACCTCCGCTCTGAAACATATGGATATGCGCATCGACAAGTCCTGGTATCAACCACTTGTTATGGCCATCGATTATGGTCCAAGAGGCATGACTTTGTATATCATCAGAGATCTCTGAGATCTTATCATCACTGATGAGAACGTGTTGGTTGTATGCAATCTCGCCAGATGTGACGTCTATGACATTTACGGAAGTGATCAAGGTCTGAGACTTTAAGACCACAACAAAAAATAGCAGAATAATAATGTTTATAACCTTCATACCTGAAAATAAAAAAAGCGTGGTAATCTTTATCACCACGCCACCTTTATGCTCTTACACAAGAAGGTATAACATATCTGGCAAGAAGATGATATGTTACATCATATATGTCTTTATACTAGGACTGAATCACTAGCTGTGATGTTACAGTTCCTGTATCAGTTACTATCTCGAGAACATAGATCCCAGCTTGGATATTAGTAGTGGAGATCACATTTTGACCTGCTACAGCTGGCTGAGTTAATATCAATGTTCCCGACATCGAGTACAAATTTAACTTTCCTTGGAAGAAAGTTGCATTTGAAAGTGTTATTCCTATATTTCTTCCTTGAGGAGCTGGGTTTGGTGCAATTTCTATAGCCAAATCTTCAATCGGAGGATTATCTCCACCCACATCAGCTAATACTCTATCTGGTGTACAAGCCATCCTAATCTCATCAAGATAATGTTCTGATATTCCTTCAAATCCATAAAAATTGTAAATCAAGAAGTTCATCGCTGCATCATATGAAACTGCTGCATCGATATCAGGATTACCATTTAATGAATTCAGTCCTCCAGGATTAACCCAAACTCGCGCTCGATCGGGGCCATTATTTCTAGTAACGTTTAGTACTATCAATGAAGGCGCTTCTTCTCTGATAGATGGACCTGCAACTCCTCCCACAGAAATAGCACCATTTCTATCGATCACTAGTCTTTCATCATTATCACCTATCTCTAATTCTAGACTTCCCGCAGATCCTCTCCTAAGGTAGTTAAATGCTATCCATATATCGTCATTGTCAAGAGAAAACTCTCTTAGGATGCGATAAGAAGAACCACCAGGTGTAAGGATGCCTAGTTTTTGCCCTATGGCATTTAGCCCCGAAGTAGAAAGTGACTGCTGTAGGATCTTTGCTTGAGGAGTACCAGAAACTCTTGCTCTCCAAGGACTAGTCCAACCCCATCCTCCATTGAGGTTTTGGATGGTTTGATCATGATCATAGGCAAATGATTCTTCTACTTGGTCACAAGACCTTTGTTTGATGGTCAGGATATAATCTTCGATTTCACCATCTATACACTGATCACAAGCATTTTCTATCCTACCATAGTGGATGATAAATCTGGCACATATCTTTCCAACTCTTGCAAAATCAGGTATCCTAAGTTGTATTCCTCGTTCTACTAGTCCTCTAAAGTCATAGACTCGTTCTTCTTGATCGTCAAAATCTCCGTCACCATTCCAATCTATAAATATGGCAAAGGACAATTCTGCTACTCGATCTATAAATCCTGGTGTCATCCAAAGATCAAGTTCGTCTCCCTGGAAAAAACAAAGTGAAGGATCAGTAAATTCTGCATATCCTCCATTATCATTTGTAAGATTGAAGTAGTCGTTTATACTCACATCCTGGATCCACTCATAAGCAGAGTTACCAACAGGTATGCATTTCGTGACTTCACATGCATCTGGTATACCATTGCCATCGCTATCTATCCTATCATCTCCATCAGCACAAACATCTTCATCATCACAAACTCCATCTCCGTCGGAATCTCCTGAAGCACTATTAGGACAATCATCACAGAAATCTGGTACACCGTCGCCATCACTGTCCATATTATCATTTCCTCCTGGACAGACGTCACAGAAGTCAGGTATACCGTCGTTATCAGTATCTATCTTGTCACTACCTCCTGGACAAATATCATCATCATCGCATACCCAATCTCCATCACTATCATAGGCATCGCAACCGCACATGCCTGCTTCTGTCTTTCTAGGATTGTCAGGACATTCATCTAATGAGTCACATCGCCCATCGCCATCCGTATCAACATCTCCAATCATTTCACATGCGCATCTTCCGCATTCTACATTGTCAACAAGACTTCCATCCGGATTAAAGTACCTCTCGAGGTCCTCACATGAGCCTCTGACATTGCGAAGATTAGTTCTATTGATAACACATATACGGATTCTACCTTCATCATCGGCTTCGCACTCAGAACAGCTAGGTTCCTGTTGCTCGTTACATGGACCACAGACAGTATTGGGTTCGCCGAGGGCACTACAGTATACTCTTCTGGTTACTCCTTGTTGACAAACATATATCAGCTGACGCTCACTCGAACATCCACAGTCGTCGTCATCACATACGTCTCCTATACCATCGTTGTCGCTGTCATCCTGATATGGATTCCATACCTCGGGACAATTGTCACTACTATCTTTGATACCATCACCATCGATATCCGAAAAAACCGATAGATCAATATTGTCAGTAGATAGCTCTGCAGTAATAAAGTTGGGCACAGTGTAAAGTAGTAGTAGGGCTAAACCCCACTTGAGGTACATTCTCATCTTGATCAGTTTGTTAAGAGAATGTTTTCAATCTTGGTATACTCTAGTAACTCTTGCGCTACAAGAGAGTATTGGTAGGAGGGGCTTTACACTTTAGTCGTAAATTATAGAAAATGTCACACTCTGGACAGCAGAAATTTCTGTTTGTTCTCGAACTTTGCAAAGTAAGTGACACAATTAG
>CAYYBR010000275.1:0-5427 GCA_964470035.1 uncultured Saprospiraceae bacterium | reverse complement strand
GTTATGTATAGTGCCGATATGGTTAGTTTCATAGTGATAGTTATCTAGGTTTCATAGTGATTGTAATCTAGGGCGTATTTTAGGTAATTTTTCATAATTTAAGGAGATATCAACTTACTAATTCACCTTGATATAAGAGTTGAGCAGTATTATCGCAACTGACGACTCTATCAGCCTCCCATGGCTGAGTCTTCTTGTCAGAAAAACCCTACACCTGCGAAGTACAACTTATTACGTTGATTTAACCTCCTATACAATTGACTTGATCCACCTTGTTTGAGGTAAAGCTAATTTGATCATTAAGCCTTATCGAGAAGTCTACAGGATGCGGAAAGGACTCTACACGATGTAGGGTCATATCCTTGTATGCCAGGCCAACTATGCTATCACCTTGTTGGTTAGGTAGATATATGATTGTTTGGTCATTTTTTATGACTGTGGTGGACATGCATAGATTTCTTTCGCCGATGGCGTGATTACTATATTCACCTAGGCTCGAGATTGAAGTGAGTCTGCCTTCTTTGATTGGGGCTGCGTTAAGAATGCCTCCTATATGTGGCGTTTGAACCCAAAGAAGCTCGATGGTGCCATCATTGTCGAGGTCGTCTATGGTAACTATGTTTAACCATCGATAGGCTCTTCCGACCACAGGCACCTCTGCATAAAGGGCGAGTCCCTCATCATATATCTTATAGATTGCTATACCGGCGCCATCAGTGACCTTGGTTCTTATGGTTACTATCTCTGGATGATTGTCACCATCTACATCATACAGCCGAGGACGTATATCTTCGAACACCCATCCATCGTCAAGTACGAGATCATGGATTACTCCTTGGGAAGCTACTACGAGTTGTCTGGCTTCTATTTTATCTCCAAGTATACCATGTCCATATAGAGTCGTAGGAGAGGCATAAAGAGCTATAACTTGGTTGTTATTATCGATCGTCATCACGCCCTCTGGCATCTGCTCATATGAGCTCTGTATTCGAATGATAAGATCTTCATCCAATGGCTCATATGGGAGAAGTCCGTCTTCCGATATACAGCCATGTAGAGATAGTAGAAATACCCAATAAAAGAAGATCCGAAACATATCAATGTGATATGCTTAGGATAACAATCCTTGTGAAAGAATATTGCGATTCAATTCGTAATTGTTTGTAAAGTATCCGAGTGACCTATATAGTTGTTAGGGCTTTCTTCCAAGATAATACAAGCTTGCATTCTAGTTTCAATATGAATTCATAGATTTCTGAGGCCTATCAGAATTCATATAGATCCGCAGCATGTTGAAGGCGGATATTTGAGTATCAAACAAATGAACATCATAGTCATGAGAGCACTTTTCCTCTATTTTTCTTTGTGCAGCTGCAGTTTGTTCACTCTGCTTTAGTGTAATTCCGCCGCCTTGATTAGCCATATTATAAATGACAATATTTTGCAATATTGTGAGACAGTCTTTTGTGAATCTAATTCTGCATCCATAAATCCTATAATAAGGTCTAGTAAACATGTGATCCTGATCACTTCAGATAACTATTCCATTTGCTATGCGCCATAGTCTTCAAGGTCGCTGACTTCTGAATTCCATTGGATAGTACCAGGATCAGGAGGAGTGGACTCTATATGTTTGCCAACTTTTATGGTTTCGGTTACCTTGGTTTTGCCGATTATCTCGGTAAGTTGAACATTGAGGAGAAAAGGCAGAAGAGTGAAGATGTATTTCATAATTTTTGATTTTATAAAAAAATTTAACGTGTTTATTGATGTGATTCTGCCATGACTTTCAAGATGCCCAACTCAAAGGAGCGTGTTATCATGCCCGCTGTATTTTTTACACCAAGTATTCGTTTGATCTTCTGGCGATGGGAGTCAACTGTGTGTTGGCTGATATAAAGTTGATTTGCTATTTCTTTGCTGTTATGCCCTTGAGCTACCAGGCCGATAATTTGTTTTTCACGAGGTGATATCATGACGTGAATACTGACTAGTGACAGCGTAAAGTTATCAGTGAGGATGCGGATCAAAAGTTAAATTGTATGCATCGCCGCTTTGATTTAGCATTTGCTTGATATGACTTAGTGGAAGATAGCCTTGAATTGTTAATTATAGTTGTAAGATGTCCAACAGTTCTTCTTTATTGAACTTAGTAACAGGTATTTGGCTTTCGTCCGACATGTGTATCATACCTCCTTCAGATTTGGTATAGGATATTGCATGATTCGGATTGACCACATGTGAATTGTGGACACGAAGAAAGCCATGTTCACTTAGGATTGACTCAATGTTTTTAAGTGTTTTTGATAGTAGCAAAGTATCTTCATCTTTTATAAAGATCCTGGTATAATTACCTTCTGACTTACACCGAATGATCTTCTCTATTTTAGTGATTATTACTTTGTTTCCAACTGGAAGACCGACTTTAGTATAGATAGTTTTAGGTTGCCGTATATGAGAAAGTAGAAAGTCAACTTGATCGGGAGACAACCCTTTTTGGCGTTTCTTCTGAACTCGATTGACAGCATTAATTAGTTCCTCTTTATCTATAGGTTTGAGCAAATAATCTATGGCGCTATATTTAAAAGCCTTTATGGCATATTGGTCATACGCAGTAACAAAGATCACATCAAAGTCTAGTGTGTCGACCGATCGAAGAACGTCGAACCCATTTAGGACGGGCATTTCAATATCAAGAAAAACTAAATCTATCTCTTGGGTTTGAATTAATTGAACTCCTTCTTCACTAGATGTCGTAGTGGCTATGATATCGACTAGAGGACAGTATTGCTGCAGCTCGATTTTTAGTATTTCGCAACAATGTTTCTCGTCGTCTATAATAATTGCTTTGATCATTTTTTCTTGATATTCTGGCCGATTAGTAATTAGGTGATATGCTCATTAAGTCGTCTTCATAAGAGTGCTGATCTTGAAGATTTGATGGGAGTCTGATGTTTACTAGAGTTCCTGTTGGAGCTTGATCTTTTATGAGATCTATGATGTCTATATCAGATTGGTCCTCATAGATCATATTCATCTTGTTTAGTCGATCACGGGTTATTTTCGTGGCTAGACTAGTTTGATTTTTGTTTTTATGTTTTCTTGCGTTTCGTTTTAAGGATTGTGTGCGTCCGATACCATTGTCCTTAATGCTGATGTGGAGATATTGTGTAGATTGGTTGAAAGATATTTCGATTTTGCCAATACCGGCCTTCTTGGGAAGGATTCCGTGAACGATGGAATTTTCAACAAAGGGTTGCAATAGCATTGGAGGGATAAAGCTGTTTTTTATTTTAATTTTATCATCCAATTGGATTTCATATTCAAAGGCTTGATCAAATCTTTTCTGCTCGACATTAAGATATAATTCGAGAAAGCTAATTTCGTCTGAAATAGAGATGAGCGTCTTTCTGCTATTCTGCAATATGATTCTCATCAGTCGAGAGAAAAGGGTAATGTAATCTGCTGTTTCTTGTGGTCCTTTCGTTAGTGAGAAATACTTGATGGATGACAGACAATTAAAGAGAAAATGAGGATTCATTTGTTGTTGCAGTCTGTCTGCTTCTAATTCTAATATTTGATTTTGAAATTTGGTTGATAGCAACTCTTTGTTTTGGTCTGATAAGACTGCGGCCTGTCTTTTGACTTCTCTTTGTAATTCGCTATTGTAATTCTGCTGTAACTCTTTCTTTTCTATTGTTTCTTTGAGAAGAGCTTGCTGTGCAGAGTCTCTTGAGTCATATGCCAATTTGGTTTTGTAGCCAAGCCCAAGACCAAAAAAAATACACTCAATGATAGTGGTTATGGGTAGAACAAAAAGTTGGAGAGCTGGCGATCCATAATCTGTCATCATTACATAAAAGGCAAACAGCGAACCTATGTTTAGTGACATATTACCTAGAAAGTAAATAAAGGCAAGTCTGTTTCTCAACTTGATAAGTGCATATATCGGAAGGAAGAAAAAGAGCGGATAAAGAATAAATCTGACTATGAAGTGTAATTGATTCATCTGCATAGGTAAGATGTCGAATACCCATGAAATCATATGAATTATCCAAATTACTGTTATGCCATAGCACAGATATACATGAAACTTATGTGTACGAGGAAGATGCTCCTTAATATTTAGAAAGTTGAGCGTAAAACCAATATAGGCTAAGATTATTACATAGGTTAGCGGAAAGTCGGAATCAAATAAAAATGGAATGAATGAAAAGAATAAATGTACCTCGCTATATGTCTCTAGTGTATCGAGAAACACCCAGCCTATGCTTAGAGCGTAAATACCATAGTATAAGTAAGTAATATCTTTATTTTCAAAATACTGGATTACCCCAAATAGGAAGAGAAAAGCAAGAAAGAATATAATGGCTACATATATCCCAGCAAACCCTTTGCCTTTGTAGTAAAACTCCTTCATTATCTGGTGATGAGTATTGGGTTGATAAAATGTGAACTGAGGAAGAGGCTCAGCTAAACTCATGCCTTTCTCGTACCGGGTTAGAAGGTATATATGCTCTCCGCCAGCAAGTTGAATGGGATAAGCACTATAGTGATTTTTATCAGGACGCTGACTTAGCTTTCTTTTGAGTCCTGCATGTATCGTATGATTGAGGCGGTGATCATTATCTAAAACATAACTCGTGATATAGTAATAGTCATTCTGTCTTAAGGTAAGATGCAATGAGTCAACTTCTTGATTTTGAATGGAAATTAAAGTCCACTCGTCGTAGGCCATATTCTTGGGAAAAAGGGTTACTGAATCCGAAGATTCTTGCATGAACTCATGATTTAGAGCATCCCGATAGTTTATGGATCGACTATAATCTTTGAAGTACCAGATGTTTTCACTCTGAACCATTAGGCTATCAGACGTTGCGCTTAATAGGGTGGTTGGGACTTGATCACTACTGATAGAGTATCCTGAGCTCTCCATAGCTAAAAGCGTCGTTATAGCGCTGATCAGAAGATATGTAAAGACTAATTTTTTCAGAAGAGAGATTTAATGTAGGAAGGTAGGCAATAATGAAGTGATTCAAAGTCGAAAATGTTAAATCCCTTCTTTCACTTAGTAAATAAGGCATGTGAATGATTGAATCCCCTTTCGTAACGATGTAATCGAGTGGCAATAGAGACTATTATCAAGCCATGAATGTAGCTGAATCTTTAAGAGAATAGGGTCTATGCGATACAATTCAGCCTTCGCCCATAATGACTTAAAGTTGAGTTTGCGAACTGTGTTTTTCAAAAAAGTCTACCTTTTGAACTACAATGCAAAATAATATGTAATTCTCATCAGCGTATGTCAGACCTGCGATACTAGGGTTAGAATCTTTAGTTCTTTTAGGCCCTCTGTTAAATCTTACTTGGTTCTCAACAGTATGAAATTGATTTGAAGTAAAAGCTTTGTGATTATATGCAGAAAGT
>CAYYBR010000274.1:0-5449 GCA_964470035.1 uncultured Saprospiraceae bacterium | reverse complement strand
AAGTAGTTATGACTGTCAATAAAGAAGCACCTGTGTTCCAAACTAGAGAGGTCTATATAAACGCATCACCAGAAAGAGTTTGGGAAGTACTTACTTATGTCGAAGATTGGGAAGTGTGGAATGATAGAATAAAGAAACCCGCTCTACAAGAAGAACTTAAGTTGGGTTCAGCCTTTACATGGAGGACTAACGGGAGCAAAATAAAGTCCGTGATTCATACTTTTAAGATTAACCGAGCTCTTGGTTGGTCTGGAAAGACTTTTGGTGCCAAGGCAGTTCATAATTGGTTTTTTGAACCAGCTCCATCGGGTACAATAGTAATGGTTGAAGAAAGTATGGAAGGATGGATCATGAAACTGATGAAGAATAAAATGAACAGAAAATTAGGAGATGATATGCAGTATTGGCTTGAGCAGCTTAAAGTCGAAAGCGAAAAGTGACTATATGTTGATATCAACATTCTGGTGACAAATATTCTGTCCCTATATTGGGTGGATCAGCCGCTCTACTATATGTCACTTACTATGAAAAAGAATGCCAGCTTGGTGCTGTCGTTATGGTTAATAACTTGCTACTCTTGTACGAACCAAAAGAGCAATAACGCGCAGCCAGAGAACAACAAGCCCAATGTAGTCATCATCTTTACCGATGATCAAGGATATCAGGACGTAGGCTGTTATGGTTCGTCGGACATATCAACACCTCACTTAGATGAGATGGCTGAAGAAGGGATCAGGCTGACTGACTTTTATGCAGCTCAAGCAGTATGTACAGCATCGAGAGCTGGTCTGCTAACAGGATGCTATCCCAATCGATTGGGGATCCATGGGGCCTTTATGCCAAACAGTAATCGTGGCTTGAATTTGTCAGAAACTACAATAGCCGAGATGCTTAAAGAAGTCAGCTACGCTACGGGCATATTTGGTAAATGGCACTTGGGTGACCATGCATCATTTATGCCGAACGAACAGGGCTTCGATGAGTACTTTGGCATTCCTTATTCTAACGATATGTGGCCCCTCCATCCTCAGCAAGGGCCCATCTTTGATTTTGATCCACTACCATTATTCGAGGATGAACGAGTCATAGATACCTTAACGGATCAGACATCGCTAACCACCCAGATAACAGAGCGGAGCGTAGACTTTATAAAGCGGCATAAGGAAGAACCGTTCTTCTTATATATAGCGCATCCACAACCGCATGTGCCATTGTATGTATCCGATAAGTTCAAAGGCAAATCAAAAAGAGGATTATACGGTGATGTGATCATGGAAATAGACTGGTCGGTAGGGCAAGTGTTAGCTGCTTTGAAAGAACACAACTTAGACGACAATACGATGGTGATCTTTACCTCGGACAATGGGCCATGGTTAAACTATGGTGATCACGCGGGATCTGCTTATCCGCTAAGAGAGGGAAAGGGGACTGCTTTAGAAGGTGGACAAAGAGAGCCTTGTATCATAAGATATCCCAAGGAGATACCGGCTGGAAGAGTATTAGATGTCCCCATGATGGCCATAGATATCCTTCCGACGATAGCCGAAGTGACTGGTGCCAAGTTGCCAAAAAAGGAAATAGATGGAATGAGTGTATGGGATATCTGGACCGGTGAAACTACCCAATCACCTCATGAAGCTTACTACTTCTACTATCATGTGAATGAACTGCACGGCATCAGATATGGAAAGTGGAAAATGTACTTCCCGCACAAGTACCGGACACTCAATGGACGCAAAGGAGGTGAAGGTGGCCTTCCTGTAAACTATGAGTATAATACCATCAAAAGCATAGAGCTATATGACCTATCAGAAGATATCAGTGAAACAAAGGATGTAGCTGCAGAATATCCAGAAGTTGTCGAAAAAATATCATCTCTAGGAGATAAGATAAGGGAAGAGCTTGGGGATAGTTTAACAGATCAAGAGGGAGTGGGTACTCGATTAGCAGGGGTAATAGAGTAGGGGTAGAGTGCTAGGGTTTGGAGTATGTTGGCTGCTGCTCTTATCTCCAATCGTAAAAAAAGGCGAATGATAAGTTTTCGAAATCTATCTGATATAAGTAATGTAGAACTTCTAGCATGTTTTAACGACTCTTTTTCTGATTACTCCATTCCATTCAAATTAGATTTGAAACAGCTTGAGGATAAGCTTCATTCAGAAGATATAGATCATGAAATTTCTGTTGGGGCATTTAAAGAAAATAGATTAGTCGGCTTTGTTTTGCATGGTCAAAGAATGAATCATGATAGTCTAACTGCGTACAATGCAGGTACAGGAGTAAGACCAATCGAAAGAGGGCAAAGGTTGACAAGGAAAATGTATGATTTCATAAAGCCAATTCTTAATTCCAAGGGAATAGAAAAAGTAGTTCTTGAGGTAATATCAGACAATATCCCTGCACTCAAATCCTATGAATCTATCGGGTTCCAACTCGCGAGAGACTTGAATTGCTATAAAGCAAAACTTAATTCCGTAGTACTAGCTGATGACGTCAGGGTTGAAGAATCAGATCAGGTAAGTTTAAAGGAGATAGGCGAATTTGGTGATATCATACCGTCTTGGCAAAATGCAAATAAGACAATATCCAACTTAGGAGAGCAAGCCAAATATTTACTTGCCTTTTATAAAAGCCAACTTTGCGGCTATTGTATTATTAATTCTACCAATAATAGAATCCTACAGCTGGCTGTCAAAAAACAATTTAGAAGAAGAGGAATTGGTGGTTCATTACTTGCCTACATAAGACAAAATATTTCTCCAGTAACATCTATAATCAATGTAGATAGCAGTCATGAAGAAACTATCAAATTCTTTGGTAGGTATTTTGAAAAGACATTGATGCAGAAGGAAATGAAATTAGAAATAACCAGCAGATAGCATATTTAGCTGAGTATAAATTACTAAATTAGATGATGCCAAAAACAGCATTTGTTACTGGTGGTACCGGCTTTTTGGGTCTTAACTTGATAAAAGCTCTATGTAAAGAAGGCTGGGAAGTTACTGCTCTTCATCGAAGTACTTCCAACTTGAAGTTTATCAAAGAGTTTCCGGTAAAGTTGGTGGAAGGTTCGATTACGGATAGAGATTCTCTGGTTAGTGGGGTTCCAGAGAATAGTGAAGTTGTATTTCATGTAGCAGGCGATACGAGTCATTGGTCAAAAAAGAATGCAACTCAAACTGCCATTCACGTTGATGGTACAAGAAATATGATAGACGTATCTATTGAGAAGGGTGTAAAGACTTTTATACATACTTCGTCTGTATCTGTTTGGGGGGCGGCAAAAGGAGTTATAAAGGAAGAGACCACACAATTAGGGCGAGATTCATGGATTAATTATGAAAGAACAAAGTGGCAAGCTGAACAACTTGCACTAAGTGGTGTGAAAAAAGGATTAGAAGTAATAAGCATAAATCCTGGTTCTATCGTAGGGCCTTATGATACAAGAACCTTTGCCACGATGTTTTATGCATTGCGTGATAAGGAACTTCCGGGTATCCCTCCTGCTACCATACCTATAGTCCACATAGGTGATGTAGTCCAAGCCCATATATTGGCTGTGGAAAAAGGTAAGTCAGGACATCGTTATATCATAGTTGGTGAGCATATATCTATGAAAGAGTTTGTTGCAGAATTTGCTCTTTTACTGGGGCTAGATAAAGTCCCTTCGGAGATGCCCAAAGTAGTATTAAAAATGTTTGGAAAGCTTGCGGCCTTTGGAGCATACTTCACCGGTAAAGAACCTACATTGACTCCCGAAGCTGCAGATATGCTAACTAGGAAAGGCTTTGAGTTTTCTAACAAAATGGCTTTAAAAGAATTGGGCTATGAGATTACTCCATGGAAACTAGGTGTTAAGGATTGCTATGACTGGTTAGTAAATGAGGGGCTGTTATAGTTGGGATAACTAACTACATTGGGAAATGATTAACTTGAACTTTTCAATCAACACCGTCCTAATATGGGCAACTAGAAACAAAGTATCTAATTCATTATAATAATAGAATGAAAGAGTCTATACTTAAAAATATTACCCAAGTCTTCCTGATCGTTTTTAGTGTAGTTCTTGGTTTGTTTCTAAATGAAAGAATAGAAGAGAGAAAAGCAATCAAAGAGGCATCAAAGTTGCTCGCGACGATAAAATCAGAGGTGAGAGAGAATAAAAAACTCATGGAATCCTGGGTGCCTTATCATCAAGAGATACTTGAAAGTTGGGATCGTCTATATAGTGATGAAAAGTTTCTGCAAAATTTTGTAGAAGATCATACGGTTCTTTATTCAGAAGTATTCACTAAATCATCGATTCTTGGAAGGACACCGACACATGATGCTTGGGATATAGCGAAGTCGCATCCTTTGATGGTCAATATTAATTATGATGAACTACTGATTCTGTCTAAATTGTACAATCAGCAAGGGATAGCTTTTGGCCCAATGGAAGACATTATAACCCTGAACCGCTCGCCTGACTTTAATAGCGAAGAGAAGGCTGTGGAAAATTTAAAGCTCTTCAAGAGTCTGATGCAGGATCTCCTCGCTTTAGAATTACAATTGATGTATTACTATAATCAAGCTGATGAGATTCTTGATTTATGATGGAGTTTTTCATCTATTCGATCACAGTGGCTCTTTTTTGAACCCATTACTTTAGGGTACTTACTTTTTAATATCAGTCCCATTTGAGGTAGAGAGTGTAACATTTCTTGATGAAAATCGTCTTCTCTGAATACACCTTTTATGATGCATTCACTGAGATCAACGATATGGCTTTTAGTGTTTATGGCTCGCACTATGACTGCGACAGCCCAAGAAGCAGAAGAGAATGGAATCGTTCATATGCAAGTACAGCGCTTGAATGATTCTTATATCGATGTATATCATAACAAACCCACCAAGGATAGCATGCCGATCATGATTTTTTGTCAAGGGAGTGGTTATGATTCTAATACAGAAGGATTTTTAGGAGTTCTTCAACTATTTGAAGATGAAGTCGTTGGATTGGCGATTGAAAAACAAGGAGTCTTGTTGGGAGATGCTGGAGACAGGTTGACCCAAGAATACCGAGATCATAATACTGTGCATAACAGACTCTATGATTATCTCAGGGTGTTAGCATATCTAAGATCAAATATAGAATGGTGGAATGGAGAAGTATACCTAGTCGGTGGGTCAGAAGGAGGTCTTTTAGCGGGCATGTTGGCTTGTTATTATCCCAATGTTAAAGGGGTGTCGATCTTTTCTTTTGGAGGAGGACTAAATTTTGGTGAAGCATGGCCAATCTCAAGCGGTTTGCAAGTAAAAGCTGAAGGTGGTACCGAAGGCGAAATAAATAGGAGAGTTCAAGAAGTTAAAGACTCACTGCAAATGATACGTGGGGAGGCAACTTTCTCAGCAACATACAGTGGTTCAGACAATACATATGCTTGGTGGAATTCTATAATAGACTTAA
>CAYYBR010000273.1:0-5463 GCA_964470035.1 uncultured Saprospiraceae bacterium | reverse complement strand
ATCTCTGGGTCCTCATAAATCGCGGATACAGTTATCTGATCGTCCACCTCGTCGACCAACATCTTTAATAGACCGGCGGCATGCGACTCGTCGTCTACTATGACACACTTAAGCGGCCCCATAAGAATTAGAAGTTTTCATATATAAATTTACAACAGTACCTATAGCCTTTCCTGCTGAATCTCTCTTCGAATGATATCCAATCTTATACTTATCGGAGTCTTCTAAATTTAAGTAATGAAGTCTCGATAGAGTGATATTCGTCGACAAAGAAACATGACCACTTTTCTGTTGTTTGATCTCTTTGGCTCCATCCATGCCCACTCCATTATCCTCTACTACTACTTTAATCTGATGATCCTCAAGTTCAAAGTTTACCAAGATCTCCCCCCTTCTATCTCTTAAGTGTCGTACACCATGGAGTATTGCATTTTCAACTACTGGCTGCACCATCATCGATGGTATCTTATAGTCTTCTATTAGTTCTTCTGACACATGTATCTGATAATCCCACTTGTCATTAAACCGCATTCGTTCTAAGTCGAGATATAATTTAATGTGCTCTACTTCTTTGCTTAAAGTTACCTCATCAAAATGCGACGACTCAAGGATCAGCCTGATTAACTTGGAAAACTTATTAAGATATTCTCTAGCTTGAATCTTATCGTTCGACTGAACGAAATATTGAATTGAGTTGAGCGCATTAAATATAAAATGAGGATTGAGCTGTGCTCGTAATCCCTTCAACCTTAATTCATTAATTTCATTTCTAAGGATCAGCTTTTCCTCCCTTGCTCTTTGCCTATTGCGTTGCACCAGATAGATTATACCCGAGCCCGCAAGCAAGCCACCAAGTATGATTAGCACATCCCTTAGTGCCCTCGAGTAATTACGCGATATCTTCAAAGAAACAATTTCTTCCTTTGGAGAGTTGGGCAGTCTCTTGCGCACAAACACCTTATAATTTCCAGGATGCAGTTCTGATATTTCAAGTAACCCGTGATCGTCTAGCTCCACTCTAGCTCCTGGCTCCACTATAAAATCTAGATAATCAACAACATTATCATTCTTACCTCCTCTAAAATTATCATCACCGAACTTCAGTTGGATTTTATTAGGTATTCCAAGAATCTGAGAGTAACCATTATCAACTTCGTGCCGATGTTGAAACTGACCATCTACCGAAACCACATCAACTAGTTCAATCTCAGAAAAATGATTGCTCTTAAAGAAAACCGCCGGATCTATTCTGACAAATCCATTGAGACTACCAAAAAGAAGATCTCCATTATTCATCTTGTATGAAGCGCTTCGGTTGAACTCTTCCGCACCGATACCGTCAGAGCCAGTAAGTCGTGTAATCATCTGGAGAGCCGTATCCAGGACTACCATGCCACCAAAAGTACTTACCCAGTAATTACCATAATCATCTTGCTCCATAGAGGCCACTGTATTGCCTGAGCTAGAATTACTCAAATCATAGTGCTCAATAAAATTTAATTCCTGATCAAGCAAATACAATCCTTGATTATAAGTTCCTACAAATATCCTATCTCCAAAAACTCTGATATAAGTTATAGAGTATCCCTCGAACAGCTCGATTGGTTCTGCCCCTTCCACTGATCTATCCCACACAAGAAGACCATTGTGCGTACCAAACAAATACCTATCGTCCTCAAAATAGCTCGCTCGTACATGACGCTTTGCTAATCGATCTTCGAATAAATAATCTATTTCTCGTGATTCGTTAAGGTGGGCTATCACTCCTGATTCACCTGCTCGTCCAACGATATACACTTCGTCGTCTTCTATATGAAATTTATCCCCAACGAATGGAAGCACCACTTCACTTCGCGTATTACTCTTAAGGTCAAACTCAAAATATTTACTTGTACCAGCATGTATAAACTGTAATACACTTACAGCAGCATGATCTTCTTCATAGCTAATCCAAACTGTCCCTAAATCATCGCCTATCGACAAATCTTCTCTTACCTGAATACCTTCTGACGAGAGTTCAAAAACTTCATTACCACTTTCTTTAATTACTAAAACATCTCCATCTTCGCTTTCTGAAAAGCCTCTAACGATAGCCCCAAAATCACTCATCTCTACAGATGAATCATGTAAGAACAGATCCAGACCTTTCGGTTTAAGATCAAAACTATATACACCATTGTATGTAGCAGACATCAGAGACTCAGAGAAATTGTCACTGTAGAGCTGAATGAGGAGATTATTTGTTTCGAGTATTTTAGAATAAGAAGAACTCACTTCATCACCCTTAATAAAAAGAATGCTATCAGTATGTTGTATCCTCTTATGAGTTACGCCTATGAGTATCTGGTTGTGGCTATCACGATTGGCAAATTCTATAAGCCCCTCTTCTACAAACAAACTATACCCTTCCTCAGAGTCCCATCTGTGTATACCTGTGCAAATTGAAAGCGAGAAGTATACCGCCCCCCTCTCTTCATCCACAAAGATCTGAGGATCTCTAAACGTGCTCGGCCCTAGACAATTATCATACTGAAAAACTACTTCTCCTGACTTGACAACATAAAAATCATCTTGTGCATCTACAAGATATATCTCTCCTAGTTGCTCATTAACTCCGAATTCAATAATAGAACCAGTAAAGTCAAACGAACCGAACTGAGTAGGTTTGATTTCGTCCTTCTCAAATGACAACTTGACTACATCAAACCTATCATTCTCATTGCTTACCAACACCCACGCTAATCCTTTATGGGCATCTATGAGAAAGACAGCACCCTCTAACATTTCATCTATACACTGAACATGGATACTTTTAAACTCCTTCTTTTCAATGATTGATATGTAATTATCATTTCCAATATCGAACAAGAAATCCCTATTTGCGATCAGGTGATGAGCGCCATCAAAGGAGTTTGCCTTAAGTAATCCTGTAATTCGTCCATGCTCCAACTTCTGGATAGCCAGCGGAGTCTTAATGTATATCGACCCGTCTGGATCTAGGTGTAAACTATTGACGGTACGATCAGCTAATCCCTCACCAGGCGACAAATGAATAAAACCAGAAATAGTTAAGTCTTGACAAGACAGCCATGACAAATTGGATATTGTCAATATCCAACAAAGGAGAATTGAGATGAAGCGCAACAAATGATAGAAACAGTGATGCACCCAAATTTATGAACAATAAATGAAAAAAACACGAAAACGAAATATGTGCTTTTTGAGAGGATCTCAAAGATACTGTGATATTATCTCGCCAACCTGCCATATCAGAAAATGATCTACCATTATCATCTCCTCTCTACTTCACTTATCATAAGCTGCTTACTACTTCAGAGAATCCAAATAACACATTTGACTTTATCGTACTTCTTCTTTTAGCTGAGCTTAGTCTTCATAAGATGAATGGATTTACCTTTCATTGCTAGAGTCATTACTATGGCTAATATCAAGGAGAGACTGATAAGCGACCATTCACCGAGAGTAGGGATTGGTTCAGCAGCACAAAACTGCCCTATTGTGCTAAAGAGATTGCCCAGTTCACTTGGAGGAATCAATGTGTAATCAGATGAAAATAAAAATGATGGATCCTCCCCGAGCACGTATTCTTTCTGACCACTTATGTCGATAATAGGTTGTTTGTCAGCAGTAAAATTCAAACCTGCTACAAGCATATGCTTCCCAGAGGCCTTAATCTGATTCGCGATATTCTGTGCTCTTTTTAATGCCGTCAAGTCAAAATTCAGACCTTCGCCAGCCACATCCGAAGCACCTCCTATAGTGTTGTAAAAGGTAGGACGTCCATCGGTGAGAAGTAATATCATATTGGCACCTTCTATGCTATTAGCTTTTAAAAGTGCATCCTCCCAATTGGTACCTCCAATAAGTGCAGGCACGTCACTAATAGGATCATAGCCCGTCGATAGATATGAATCAACAGAAGCAACTATAGCAGAGTTAATTTCCTGCAGATTGGTATTTCCATCAAGCTCCACCAATCTCGCAGTTGATTCAAACTCAACCAAAGCAATGGTATTACCATTCCCCTCAAGTCTAGCCACTAAATTTTTGACTGCATCACGGACTATCTGCGACGAAGATGTAGATGCTATCGACTCAGACTCATCCAATACAACGACGAGATGAAGTGGACATGGGGAGACTAAAGGATTATTCGCCATAATCTGTGACACAAAAGGTCGAACATTGATGGATTGGACACATGAACTTATCTCGGAGGTAGTTATATTGGTTACCTCATTCTCGATGGATATAGTACCTGATCCTGACACCTCAAATGTTGCTCGCCTGCCTGTATTATCATTAAAAACCAGAGAGACACCTTGTGAAGAAACTACATCCCAAGAACCACTCATAGTGGAAGAAGCTGTTGAAAATCCAGATAATGCTGGCACACCATACTTCGGATTGGAGGTAGTGTAAATAGTAAAATCTGTAGCCGGAGAAAAACAATCTTGCGCTGCTAAAGAAGCACTAAGAAATAGAAAAATTACCTGTGTTAGAATATACTTTTTCATCAGAGAAAATTTTGATTGATAAGATTGGATCTATTCAATTTTGTTCTTGGATTTTTATAATAAGAGTCGATCTAGTTACAATTCTTCCTGTCAATTTTATATTTCGATTTCAATCCTTTAAGATTGTTAGAGGTTATTGGTTTTGATCTTCCATTAGTCCTAAATCATTACAAAAGTCTATGAGAGCTTGAAATTGTGTAGCTTGACTAACTTCAAACCCGGGTTGTAGTATGATACTTTCACCTGCTCGAAATGAAATTTGAAGATTGCCCCGTATTGAAGCATTTGACGTGAGTAATAACTCTGCCCAGTACTCCTGAATCTGTCCACGAGAGGAGTCATTTACATCAAAGGACGAAACGTGTAAAACCCCTCGACAGAACTCATCACAAACAAGAGGAGAAGCAAAAGTGATCATGATCGAATCTTTAAAGAGCTCTTGATTTTCAAGTAGCGAAGCGACTAAATATCCTTCCGTTGCATTCAACATAAAAGCAAGCTCTACTTCTGTTGGACTAATCTCAGATATGATAGCCCCTTCACCCGTATAGGCCCACTCAATCGGCAAGTTTATCAGATTATCATTCACACTGTAAACGTATTGGTCTTGACCGGCGCAAACCTCCCCTTCTCCAAATATGCTAAGAACAACAGGTGGTACATCTACAATAAACTCGGAGAAGCATTCATCTGAAGAACAGTCATCTGCAACATCATATATCATGGTACTTGTCCCTCCTGTAAAAGAAAGAACTCCATCTGTAAGAGACTCAACTAGATGCCCACATATACCGCCATTGAATTCAAATCCGTTAATCCAGTTATTGTAAAGTTCATCTATAGAATCTTGAGGAAGCAAAGTTTCAACGACCAGATTATCAGGGCAGTTCACAGAAATCTGTGGTGTATCAGAGATTGTAAAAGT
>CAYYBR010000272.1:0-5469 GCA_964470035.1 uncultured Saprospiraceae bacterium | reverse complement strand
AAACGATCGATTCCAGACTGTCACGCAGCGGATGCCATATGCAAAAGCAGTAAGCGCAAAGACACATAGTTTTGATGATAATGGAAATGAAGTTGATACAGACTATCTTCGCATGATGAAGATTGTAAAGGATCATGGATTTAGGGGGTATGTAGGCATCGAATATGAAGGCCGTGTTCTCCCTGCTGATGAAGGTATCATCAAGACTCGTGATCTCCTTAGAAAAGTAAGAGAAGAACTTTCATGAAGTACGTTAGCCTATTGTTGATTGCAGCAACTTTATTAGTAATTGTGTCTTGTGGCGACAAACCATCAAGACCTGCACCTGCGCTTTCTGCAGATAAAATTGCAGCTCAAAATGCCTCTTTTGATGCGCCGGAAATCCCTTCTGGAGGAGTAACAAGTGGTGTACAACACTATACTTGTCCAAATGGTCATGCAGGAGCAAATTCTGCTGGAAGTTGTCTTATATGTGGAGCAACATTAGAACATAATCAGGCATTTCACGATCAGCCTAATGCTGCAGCTGACGCCGGCACTGATGCTACTGCAGGAGGTGAACCTCCTCAAAATGCTGATGGTGTCTGGCACTACACTTGTCCCAATGGTCATCCTGGTGGCGGTGGCTCGGCTACAGCGTGTCCTGTATGTGGAACTACGCTCGTCCATAACACTGCATATCATGGTGGATCAACTACTACACCTACCACTACGATAGATCCTTTGACCACTACGAGTACTGTAAATACTCCTCCGATGGACGCAACACCTTCAACCACTCCAGCAGAGCCTCCACAGAATGCCGCCGGAGTATGGCACTACACATGTCCTAACGGACATGCAGGAGGAGCTGGTTCTGCCACAGCGTGTTCTGTATGTGGTACTACTTTAGCCCACAATTCAGAATATCATAACTAGTAGATAGCGCTAGTATCCGAATCGATCGAGCGACCCTGTTTTAGAAGAATAAGGCTATATACCTGTTGCTGTGAGAGAGAATTACCTCTGACTGAGCTAAGTGACTTTTTGTCATTTATCAGTCTTAAAGAGTATTCATTAACACTTTCACAACATTTCTGAAACATGGATTTAGCAAATATCGACCTGAGTGCACTGTGGTCAACCCTTCTCGCATGGGCACCAAAAATCGTTGGAGGTATCTTAGTACTTCTTATTGGATTTTGGATAGTCGGCATTATCGCGCGAATCATCGGAAAGTCTCTTGACAAGTCTGGAGTCGACAAAGATCTGATCCCTTTCTTAAAGTCATTAGTTAGCGTATTACTTAAGGTAATGGTCGTCATCACCGCTGCTGGTGTAGTTGGCATCGAGATAACTGCTTTTGCAGCCTTGATAGCGGGTGCTGGCCTTGCGATAGGTGCAGCGATGTCAGGTACATTAAGCCACTTCGCAGCTGGAGTAATGGTCTTATTATTCAAACCTTACAGAGTAGGTGATCTTGTTGACATACAAGGTACTGTAGGTCACGTCGATGAGATCCAGATCTTTAATACGATCATCAACACACTTGATAACAAAAAGGTAATCATGCCTAATGGTATTGCTACAAGTGGTATCATGACGAATTTAACGGCTAACGGTAAGCTGAGAGTAGATCTCAATGTTGCTATGCCTTACGAGGAGGATTTTGAAAAGGTACAAGGTATCATAAGAGGAGCTTTAGATAAAGTATCAGAAAAACTTCCAGATGAACCAACAATAGAGATTGAAAAATTTGATGAGAACAATGTCCTACTGGCAGTAAGACCATTTGCTACGGATTCAACTTACTGGGATGTATACTTCAACTCATACAGAGAAATCAAGAAAGCTTTTGGAGCAGCCGGTATCGAGGTGGCTTACCCAGCCCGTCGAGTAAAGAATATCTAATACCAAGAGCACATAACACTTTCAAGCTGAGCCTCTCGAGGGGGTTCAGCTTTTTTTATGTCCGCTTCCCACTTTCAATCCCCGGGTCATACTTTACATTAATATGCAGCCATATCGATCGAGACAATCGCAAGAGCCGGATATAGATCACTGCAGCAAAGAATATAGTGAAGGCGAGTGCCCCATATACAGACCATCCAAAGTAAAAGACTAGTAATAAGGTAGGAGCCAGCAATCCAAATGATGAGATGATATATGATAGGAACATAGCACCATAGTAAAAGCCGGGTTCCGGCTCGGTGCGCTGGCCACATACTCCGCAATTCTTAGGCATGGCGAGAGGATCATTAAATGAAAAAGGCTCTATGAAAATCTTAGACTTTCTACACCTTGGACAATCATAGTCCCACATCGCCTTAATCGAAAAACCCATGAATGAATTACTCCTATTTTAATCACAAGGTATATAAGTCGTGCCTACTTTAGTGGACTGAGCTTAATTATCTGGGAGGCAACAGACTCTACCTTCTCTCTAGAGTAAAAGAGTGGGAAAAACTTATCCTGTGCCCATGTCTCAAATAGGTTATCATAAAAAGCGCTATCCGGATCGCCAGATTGTCCAGGAGAATTAGTGAAGAGTGATTTATCAAAATCACCTGTATCGATGATCACCCTAAACGATGCACCACTAGACTGATTATCATTACTCCCCGTACTCCCTACTGTAGTACCATTGCCTCCACGAGGATATGGCCCTACTTCAAGTTTATCACGAATTACATCATTGACAGCTGCACTCATGGGATGCTTGAGTCTGATATGTTTGAATTTTTCTTGACCATACTTCCAGTCTGCGAGGTTATCACCGAGTCTTTCTTGAAGCAAGTAAATAGCTTCGACAAAAGCCTCTTTGAGGAAGTCATCTCTCCCTGTTATAGGACTCTCACCGAACTTGCCATCAGGAAAAACTAACCAGTCTACAACTTTTGTTAGAGAGATAGAGGCCTCTCCGAGCTCTTCAGATATCACAAGCTTTTCCATCCTTTGTCTTAATGTTCGCTCCCAAGTCACATAGATAGCAGCCTCCTTAGAATCTGCTGAAAGCTGAAAATCTTCCCATGCTATAATCAGATCCTTGGCCTCTTGTATGAGCTCATCGTCGAAGGTCATATGCCTGAGCAATGGTGTCAATGTCCTAGCCGGCAATGAGGTATAGTCAGTGACGTACTGTGCCATGTCCATAACCGCATGTTTTTTTCCATTAGCTAACATCTCATCAACTCTCCTCCCTCTATATGGATCAGACCAAGAAAATCCTATCGCATCCATGTGCTCATATCCTAGAGGAGTAACATGTTGATTAGCTGTAGAAAAGAAACCTATCTCAGGGTTTTTAATATTCGGTTTTTTGATGATATCCAGATAGCCCTCCCATTCGTATGAACCGTCACCTGGTATAGGCACTAATCCACTAAAACCCCTTCTTATAGGAGCTATCCCAACTGCCTGCCAACCTATGTCACCATGTCTATCAGCCCAAAGCATATTCTCTCCCGGGATATGACTGTAGTTACATGCTTCTCTAAATTCTTCGAAAGTCTGGGCTTGATCCATTCGAAGACTAGCGAGATAGGGTGAGCCACCGATTTCTAACCAACCACATCTTATAGCATATGCCTTTTGATGATCACGATCTTCATATACAACTGGTCCATGTCTTGTATACTTCAACTCTACTTGATGGTCATCCTGGCCTTTCACTGCTATACTCTCTGTGATGATCTGCATGTCCAACCACTCTCCCTCATATAGATATTGATGGGGGTTGTCAGGATTGATCTCATATACATATAGGTCCTCTGCATCTGTGCGAAACACTGTAAGTCCCCACGCCCCTACTCCATTATGACCGATAGAGATACCAGGTATCTCTGGTTCGCCACCACCTATGACATCCCAGCCTGGGGCAACAAGGTGAGCCATGTAACGAAGAGAAGGTACCGCCTGAGTCCGGTGAGGATCATTGGCCATCATCGGATATCCACTTGCTGTCTTGTCACCTGATACAACCCAATTATTACTTCCGAACTCAGAGATATCATATGCCTTTTCTAACTCATCAGACTTTTGTTGAGAAGCCGCAAAGTCTTGAAAACTCTCTTCCGAATTTCTGACTGCTGCTATTAAGTCTTCTGGTTGAAACCTGACAGGTTTTCGATAGGCGTCGTAAAGAGCTAATATGTCCTTGTGGAGAAGAGACTGATCTATCTTTGGATCCATCTCAAGATTAGGATCTTCAGGATGGAAGAAGTTAATCTCCTTTGTTTTCTTCACTCCAACCTTCGCAACCATACGCGCGGTCTCAAGCTCTAGGCCTATATTTCCTAGCAAGCCTTGATGACGTGATATCACAACTTCAGGTGTCCATGGATAAGGTTTTGTCTTAAGGAGTTTAAATTCTATAGGAAGATCTTCAGGTCTCTTGTTGATGTCATTTATATAGGCATTGACACCTCGGACATAAGATGTGATAATCGATTTTCCGCGGGCGTGGTAGTGATTCATCTCCTTATCGATATCACCGCGAAACATAAAAAGTCTTGTCCCTATATCTCTGTCCAACTCTCTTTGGCCAAGTAGCTCTGCTACAGTTCCTGTGGCTTGCCTTCTCCATATCTCAAATTGGAAAAGCCGGTCTCTGGCAGCATTCCACCCTTGAGCAAAAAATAAGTCTTCCTCTGTCTCCGCATATATATGGGGTATGCCAAAGGCATCCACGATAATCTCGACAGATTGATCTAAGCCATCGACCTTTATAGACTGCGCTTTCGCCAATAGGAAGCTCAGGGTGATGATCAGTGTTATGACATATTTCATAGACTCGAGTATAATAGTAGATCTTAAGATAATCGATCTTTCATATTCTTCTTACTATAAGGGAACTAATCATTGTGCGATAAGGTTACTACCTTTGCTACTGCAAAAAGTACTTTGATAAGATTGGGGCCGACTGGAATTGACAGGAAAGAATAGTTGGTTAATAAGCATGTCGCAGAATGATGACTTACTGCGTATCAAATAGTCTTCAAACACTAATTGGCGAAAGACAATTCGCACTAGCTGCCTAATCTAGGTATTAGATAGCTTTTAGGCCGTTGGGTTGACTCCTAATACATATCCTACCGCCTTCAAAAATTTTAGGATAGGTGCCTAGATGCGCTTCCATCTAACGTACCGAAAATCCTTGAAGCTAAGCTGACGGTGGTGGCTCTTACACCTGCCTGATGTCGACAATCCAAGTAAGAGCTAAACATGTAGAAAGTTTTCTAGCACTTTGTCTGGACGGGAGTTCGAATCTCCCCGGCTCCACCGATGATTAAAAATCAAAAAGATCTGTAAGATCTTGACATTTTATATGATTGGTCATTGAGCTCGCTCATAAGATCAATCATGAAATGTCATGACACATAGTGTTTTTTGATTTTGTTCTGACTCCAGGGAACCCGTGGGTGATCAACTCTGGTAATCTCCCCGGCTCCACCGATGATTAAAAATCAAAAAGATCTGTAAGATCTTGAC
>CAYYBR010000271.1:0-5474 GCA_964470035.1 uncultured Saprospiraceae bacterium | reverse complement strand
GATTTATTCTAGTGACTCAGAACAATAATATGAATAATGAACGGCATCAGTAGCAATTCTAATATGAAGAGAATCTCTCTTGTGCTACACTTTCTTCATAAGTACTACATTTGAGATGCCACTGAAGTTCCCTATGATCACACATATACAACAACAGATCCAGGATACAATCAAAGAGATTGTGCATATCGAGAGGGTAGAAAAGCAACTAGCGATCACAAAAGAAGAATTAGATGATGCAGTTGCAGAGCAACAAGTCTTAATGCAAAAACTCAGCAAGGAACTAAAGGACATCGAAAAACTTGATGGACTTTCGACTAAAGCGATATTCTACAAGATCCTAGGTAGTAAGGAGAAACAACTAGAAAAAGAACGTCAAGAATACCTAGTGCTTTCATTAAAGGAAGAAGATGTAGAGAAGTCCATAGAGTTACTAGAATATGAAGTGAATCTTCTCTCTGCAAAAGTGAGATCGAGAGAAGAACTAAAAGACAAACTCGAAAAACTGAAACTTGATAGGGAAGCGGAGATTATCAGAGCAGATCCTGCTCTCCGTAAAAAGTTACTTGGTCTTAGTCAGAAGTTAGAAGATCAGTTTAAGCTGAAGACCGAGGTAGAAGAAGCTCTGGAGGTAGGTCAGGTATGTCACAATCTCATGCAGCAAGTTGTGCATCTCTTATCACGAGTTAAGAACTGGGGACAGTGGCCAAGCCAAAGTCGCAACCCGCACCAAAGGAGAAGAGCTCGCCGGGATGCTATCGACCGAGCACGAAACTTGACATACCAGGTGAAACATCATCTTAATCTCTTAAAAAAGGAGTTGATGGACCTTGGCAAGGAACTAACCATTGATACAGACCCAACTAAACTCACCGAGTTTTCAGATTTTTTCTTTGGTAATCTGATCACTGATTGGATCATGCAACAGCAACTAGTTACAGCTCTCCGGTCAGCTAATAACCTTTATCTACATCTTAATAATGTAGTCCTACAGTTGATAGCTATGCGGGATGATGCTTCTGCCAAGATCCAAAAGTATCAAGATGATCGAGACGATATTCTGATATCCTAGCCTTCATTTACGAAAGTGGAAAGCATCATAGCTTCTTTGATTCTATGATAGATGACAAACCATCTCTATAGTTTTTACCTATAGGTATCATCTTGGGTTGTCCTTTCTCGGTCACCTCTACCATATTGCCCTCTATGGCATTGATCTTGTCAAGGTTGAGGATGTATGATCGATGTATGCGCTGGAAGATATCACTCGGTAGTTTTTGGACCAAACTCTTCATCGTCTGAAGAGTGATGACGCGCCCAGTCTCAGTTCTGATGATAACATAGTCTTTTAGACCTTCGATGTATAGTATGTCCCGATAAAAGACTTTCATCATCTTTTTATCACTTTTTACAAAGAAAAAGTCATCTCCGCTATCAGTTGTCTGAGTACCATCAGATTGGTGCTTCGCTACAGCTTTATTAGTTGCTTTCATGAATCTCTCAAAGCTGATAGGCTTGAGTAGGTAGTCCACAGCTTCCAGATTAAATCCTTCGACGGCATATTCTGCATATGCAGTAGTAAAGATGACCATCGGAGGATTAGAAAGTGATCTTAAAAACTCCACGCCAGTAAGTTGAGGCATCTGTATGTCCAAGAACATAAGATCTACTTCATGATCTCTCAAGGCTTGATTTGCTTCCATGGCATTAGAGCACTTGGCCAATAATTCTAACTCTGGCATGTTAGATATGTGAGATTCAAGTATCTCATGTGCAAGTGGTTCGTCGTCTACGATGATAGTTTTAATCATACTATTTGATTTGTGGTAAGTTGGAGGTCTAAGTCTACTTTAAACTCATTATCCGACTTCTTGATGTCAAGTTGATGTTTTTTAGGATATAGAATGTTTAATCTTCGACGAACGTTAGTCAACCCTATACCACCACTCTTCTTGCCATTTTTGTGAACTACTGGCTCAGCGGTAGGAAGGTTATTGGTGACTTTTAGATGCAATTTTTGCTTGCCGATATCGAGATCTATTTTAACATGTCCTGAGTTGAGCTGATGGTCGATACCGTGCTTAAAGGCATTTTCTAAAAACGGTATGAATAGTAGTGGAGCTATCTGTAGCCCTTGGTCATCTCCTTTTATATTTACATCCATCTTAAAGTTATCTCCATGTCTGAGTTTTTCGAGTTCGAGATAATTTTGAATATAGTTGATCTCCTGCGATAGCGGGATGAGTCTTTCATTGCTTTCGTAAAGCATGTATCTCATCATCTCAGAGAGCTTGAGGACCACTTCAGGTGCCTTTTCGGACTTTTTTAAAGTGAGCGCATATATGCTATTGAGTGTATTAAAAAAGAAGTGGGGATTAATCTGTGTCTTGAGATACTTGAGTTCTGATGTCAGATTTTGTCTTTGAAGATCAATCCGTTCTCGTTGATGCTCCATCCAATCATTGATGATCATGTATATCGAAGAAGAGAAACCTATAAAGAAGGTGCCCAGAAAAACGGTGCTATTGCGTGCGAAGGTAAACTCTTCGGTAAGTGTCAGACTACGATCTCCAAAGAGAAAGTGATAAAGTACCACCTCTATAGGTGTAGCTATAGCTACTAGTGATATAAGCAATATCATGTAGTAGAAAAGCCTATTAACTCTCAGATACCTAGGAAAGAGATAGTACAGGTTGATATACACTATGATGATATAGAACAGCACCCTGAGTGACTGTCTGATCATGTTTTCAGCGAGACTTACTTCTTCTGGGCGGTTGATAACCATGAACAGGAAGAATATCACCCAGAAAAAGATGTGATATAAAAGGCCGCGCTGAACTCCTTTTTCTAGGAGCTCATAGAATCTATGGTCGTTATCTAGGGTGACAAACATGATGACGAAGCTACTATCTTAGTTCGCGATTCTAACAATTATCGGATAAATCACCATTCTTCTTCGATAAATAAGATATGATCTAGATATGTTATCTTCTCCTTGAACAACACGATTGATAAGACGTTTTAACATCTTTGCGTCGACTGTATAATTGTACTTAAGAAGAATATGGGATATCAGAAAAAGGAGATTTATTCAGGAGCTGTAACCGAAGAAATGAAGGGTTATTACAAGGAGGTTCTCAAGCTTGTAAACGAAGACCCAGAGCGGGAGGGATTATTGAAAACTCCAGAAAGAGCTTCGAAAGCTATGCAGTTTTTGACCCATGGCTATGACCTAAGTCCTGAGAATATCCTGAAGGGAGCTTTATTTCAAGAGGATTATAGCGAGATGGTGATAGTGAAAGATATAGAGGTATACTCACTATGCGAGCATCATATCTTACCTTTTTTTGGTAAGGCACATGTTGCTTATATACCTAATGGTTATGTCGTAGGCCTCAGTAAGATACCTAGAGTTGTGGATGCATTTGCTCGAAGATTACAAGTTCAAGAGAGATTGACAGATCAGATATTACATTGTATCCAAGATACGCTCAAGCCCCTCGGAGTAGCTGTTGTTATCGAAGCTGCTCATATGTGTATGATGATGAGAGGAGTACAAAAGCAAAACTCAGCTACAACAACGTCAGCATTTACTGGCGAGTTTAAGAATGTAGAAACGCGCAATGAGTTTTTGAATCTGATAGCTACTAATCTTAGATAGAGATGAGTAAGACGGTTCTTTTATTTCCTGGTCAAGCAGCCCAGTTTATCGGTATGGGGAAGCATATTTACGAAAGTGAAAAGAAGGCGAGAGTCATCTTAGATGCTGCTAACGATATCCTAGGTTATGATCTCAAAAAGATCATGGTTGAAGGGCCTATGGAAACTCTCACCCAGACGATATATACACAACCTGCAGTATATGTGCACTCTATGGCGGTCTATGCTAGTAAGAGTGAAGGCGCAGAGGTGTCTGCCGTTGCAGGTCATTCGCTAGGTGAAATCTCAGCATGTGTAGCAGCTGGAGTATTGAACTTTGAAGATGGTCTGAGACTTGTAGATAAAAGAGCAAGAGCTATGCAGGTAGCATGTGAAGCCCATCCAAGTACCATGGCTGCTGTGCTAGGTATGGATGATGAACAAGTAGAAAGTATCTGCGAAAGTATAGACGGAGTTGTGCCAGCCAACTACAACTGCCCTGGGCAAATCGTGATATCAGGAACTCAAGAGGGTATAGAAAAGGCTGTTGAGCTTTGCAAGGAGGCCGGTGCAAGAAGAGCCTTAGTTATAGCTGTAGGAGGAGCATTTCATAGTCCTTTGATGTCTAGCGCACAAGAAGAATTATCATCATTTATCAGTGGGTTAGACTTTTCTGATGCAGCGATACCGATATATCATAATGTAGATGCCAAACCTAATCAAGATGCATCAGTTGTAAAGACTCAACTTATATCTCAGGTGACAAGCCCCGTTAGGTGGACTTCTACTCTAGAGAATTTGATAGAGGATGGGTACTCGTCATTTATAGAAGTCGGTGGAAAAGGGAAGATCTTACTTGGGATGCTCAGGAAGGTCTCTCGTGAAGTAGAAGGAATCCAATGGCACGAAGAATAAATCCTCATGACATCAGACGTGGTGCTGTGCTCTTAGCAGAGCCATATATGATAGACCCACACTTCAAGAGATCAGTTATCCTGCTTACAGATCATACTCAAGCCGACGGTACGGTAGGTTTTATACTTAATAAGCCGTTGGACATAAAAATCAATGATTTAGTGGACGACTTTCCTGAAATCGAGAGTACGATGTACTATGGTGGACCGGTCTCTAAAGAAACACTTCACTATATCCATGATGTAGGAGATATCCTCGACGAGAGTGTTAAGATTGGACCCGGGATGTACTGGGGAGGATCTTTTGAAAAACTCAAATTTTTAATTAGCAATGGTCTTGTAAAACCAAGAAATATAAAGTTCTTCCTGGGATATAGTGGTTGGTCGTCTGGGCAACTTATAGACGAGATGCAGTATGGATCTTGGATCACTGCTCACATGGACATCAACTACGCTTTCAAGACTAAACATCATAAGATGTGGAGAGATGTGATGCGCAATAAGGGTGGTAACTATGCAGTAATCGGTGATATGCCGGACTACAGTTGGTTGAACTAACTATCTTAACACGATCAACAAATAACACCACATTTTGCCAGAACCAAGTCAACCCAAGATGGATGACCAATCCTATCTCTGCCATGATAAGACAGATGAGAGACACCATGGTGCCGTCGTTCCTCCTATATATCAAAATACCCTCTTTGCATTTGAGGACTGGGATGCCATAGATAAGGGATTTGAGCATGTCAAAGAACGATATGTCTATTCGAGATTACTCAATCCTACGGTAGATGCAGCTGAAGAGAAAATCGCATACATAGCTCATGGAGAGAAAGCTAAGTTATATGCGTCAGGCATGGCCGCCATCTCTGCAGCCGTCATGTATTGTGTGGATGCAGGTGATCATATCATCAC
>CAYYBR010000270.1:0-5487 GCA_964470035.1 uncultured Saprospiraceae bacterium | reverse complement strand
TAGGTACAACTACTGATGTGGTGATAGATAAGTTTACAGTAGTTTCTGCTCCTGCGAAGACGTATGTCATCAAAGGTGAGAAGTTTGAGACTGACGTATTTATCAGTGCTTCTGCTTCTAAAGAATCTAACACAGGATTATCACTTAGTGTAAATGGTAGACCACTTTCACTTGATGATGATGGTGTAGGTTCATTTACACAGACTGCTTCTCAAGTAGGTAAGAAGTCTTATAAAGTAGAAGGATCTGTGACAAATCCGGTTACTGGTGATGTGCAGAGATTTAACAAGACTTATGAGTATGAAGTAGGAGAGAGATCAGCGACTATATCTGCGGCTAAGATGAATGTATTCTACATCGGTGTACCAAACCCTGTAGAAGTATCTGTTGCCGGTGTACCTTCTAATAAAGTACAAGTGAATATGTCAGGCGGTGGCGGTACTATCAATAGAAATGGCGATGGTACTTATACAGTGAATGTTACTACACCTACTAATAGTGCGAAAGTGACGGCGTCAGCTGAAGGATTCTCAGCTGCTAAAGACTTTAGAGTAAAAAGAATTCCTACTCCAGTACCGATGCTCTCTGATAAGAGAGGTGGAGGTATGCCGAGTGGAGTATTTAAGGCACAGCAAGGTGTAATCCCAGTACTAGAAAACTTTGATTTTGATGCAAAGTGTAACATCGCAGGATTCGAACTCGTAAGAGTGCCAAGAAGAGATGATGCACAAAAAATCATCAACAAAGGTGGTAGATATACTGGAGAAGCACAAAGACTAGCAGCCAAAGCAACTGCGGGTGATAGATTCTTCTTTGAAAATATCAAGTGTAAGTGTCCTGGTGACAAGGCACCTAGAGATCTAGGTACTATGACATTCACGATTAAGTAATAAGAGCAACAAAAGATTAGTATGCATTCTTTGAAAATTTTGTCTTTCCTTCTTTTAGCATTTTTCGTGCAGCCACTTATGGCGCAGGATGATGACTTCTTCCTACAAGGCGAAGAAGAGGAAGAAACAGAAGTATTGGAGTCTTCTGAGTTTGCCGATGATGATGACGATTATCTTGATGATATCGTTAGATTCCCAGGTGCTGAGAATCTCAGAATCTTAGAATATGCTCCATTAGACCCTATCGATGTCGTATGGCAGCGTAGGATGTGGAGGATGATAGATCTGAGAGAAAAGCTAAATCAGCCTTTCAAAAATGAGGATAGACCTCTTTTCTCGATTCTCAATGACCTCGCTTTAGAAGGAGAGATCAAAGTGTTTGAAGATGAGAAATTCAAAGAACCGATAGGTGCTGATAATCTCGTAAGTAAGCTAAATCGTGTTGATACGACTTCAGTATTGGATCCAGAAACGTATGAAGAAAAGATCACAATCACTGAGAGTCCTATCAATCCACAGGATATTAATCGATTTAGAGTTAAGGAAGTATGGTACTTCGATAAGAAACACTCTGTTATGAAGTGCCGTATCTTAGGTATAGCACCTATCCAGGATGTATTCGATGAAGACACTGGAGAGTTCAAGTATGCGCTTCCATTATTTTGGGTATACTATCCGAAGGCAAGAAAATTCTTAGCGAGAGAAAGAGTACCTAATGACTTTAACGACGTAGCACCTATGAACTGGAATAAACTTTTTGAAGATAGATTCTTTGCGAGCTATGTAACGAAAGTTTCCAATTCTCTTGGTCTTAGATTGCAGGAAGTCCACCCTGATTCAGAGTATGATCGGCTTTTAGAGTCGTCATTGATCGAACAGGACCTCTTTAATTTTGAGCATGATCTCTGGTCATTCTAGATCAGTCATTATATAGAAAAGACAAAGGGCTTTCAGGATTTCCTGAAGGCCCTTTTTTTGGGTACGTCTCTTCTAGCCACCTAGTAAGGGTGGTTATCTTTTTTTATCAAGACCCTGCTAGATAGGTAGATATGGTTCTCTCTTGATGACAGACCTTCCGATTACTAGCCTTTGTATCTCAGAGGTGCCTTCATAGATCTGTGTAATCTTCGCATCTCTCATGAGTCTCTCTACATGATATTCTTTCACATAGCCATAGCCGCCATGCACTTGTACAGCTTCGACAGTAGATTTCATAGCGACCTCCGAGGCGAATAGCTTGGCCATAGCAGCAGCTGTGGCATAGTCTTTACCATTGTCTTTCAACCAAGCTGCCCGATACACCAGCATACGTGCAGCTTCTATCTCCATAGCCATGTCTGCCAGCTTAAATTTGATCGCTTGGTGCTCATTTATCGCTTTCCCAAAAGCTTTTCTCTCATGGGAGTATGCTAACGCGAGTTCATATGCTCCACTAGCGATACCTAAGGCTTGAGCAGCGATCCCTATACGGCCACCATCAAGCGTCTTCATAGCGTACTTGAAGCCAAAACCATCTGGACCGAGTCTATGGCTCTTGGGCACCTTGACATCACTGAACATGACTGAGGACGTATCTGAGGATCTGATGCCGAGCTTATCTTCTTTTATACCTGTAGAAACTCCTTCAGAAGTAGCATCGACCAAAAGGGCATTGATCCCCTTATGTCCAGCACTGCTGTCGGTCTGAGCGATGACTACATATGCACCAGCTTTTTTTCCATTGGTTATCCAGTTCTTTGTACCATTCACCAGATAGTGATCACCTTTATCTTCGGCTGTCGTGCGCTGACTTGTAGCGTCACTTCCTGCTTCGGGTTCTGAAAGACAGAATCCTCCAATCAACTCACCAGTGGCGAGTTTGGTCAGATAGGTCTCTTTTACGGACTCTTCTCCATAGGCTTCCACGCCCCAACATACCAGCGAGTTATGCGCCGACATAATCACTGAGCAAGAGTTATCAATCTTTGAGAGCTCTTCGATGGCTATAGCGTACGAAAGAGTATCCATGCCGCTGCCACCATACTTTTGGTCTATCATCATACCCATAAAGCCCATCTCACCAAGCATCTTTACCTGCTCAGTAGGATGAGTCATATTAATATCTCTTTCGATGACACCTTCTTTAAGTTCGTTTTGGGCAAAATCTCTTGCCGCCTGTCGAATCATAAGGTGTTCTTCTGATAGACTAAAATCCATGGTGCTACTTTCTTGTCTGATAAAGTTAACTCCAAGTAAAGTATTTACGAAAGTGTTTTGTTCAAAACTATTGGCAGAGAATGATTAATGAGTAAATACTTGACCACTCCACTCAAGTGCGTGATCAAAGCTTTCTCTCTGTAAACCGGTTGGAATATCGCGTTCATCAAAATAATCAAGCATCTTTTCTGTAGGCATGTTGCCTGTAAGATCATCTTTGGCCATAGGGCAGCCTCCATAACCTTTGATAGCTCCATCAAACCGTCTACAGCCGTTTTCATAAGCAGCATGTACTTTCTCCTTCCATTTGTCTGGTGTCGTATGCAAGTGCGCTCCAAAGTCGACATCTCCGAATGAGGGGATAAGGTGAGAAAACAAATAACTGATACTTTCTGGTGTAGATACTCCTATGGTATCTGAAAGGTTGATGATTCTGATACCCATAGCATATAGATCGCTGACCCACTTCTTGACGATATCTACACTCCATTCATCGCCATAAGGATTGCCAAAACCCATGGAAATATATACTACGAGTTGTTTTTTATTCTTGATAGAGATGCTTTGTATATCCGCTACTCGCTGAAGCGATTCTTCTATGGTAGCATTGGTGTTCCGTAGTTGAAATGTCTCAGATATAGAAAATGGAAAACCGAGATATGTGATCTTCTCATGCTTTACAGCGTCATGTGCTCCTCGCTTGTTAGCTATGATCGTCAGTAACTTAGTAGAGGTCTCAGAAAGATCAAGACCACTGATTAATTCAGAAGTATCTCTCATCTGGGGTATCGCTTTGGGTGAAACAAAGCTTCCGACGTCTAAAGAGTCAAAGCCAACGTCGAGCAATTTTTGGGCATACCGGATCTTAGTCTCTGTGGGTATGAAGGTCTTAATGCCTTGCATAGCATCCCGCGGACATTCTATGAGCTTGAGCATGCTAAGTCTGGATTACACCTACGTTAAATGATTCGATAGGAGAGTGATTAGCCGCTTCTAAGCACCTTGATATAACACTTCTCGTCTGTACCGGTTCTATGATTTCATCTACCCATAATCTAGAGGCTGCATAGTACGGAGATGTTTCTTCTTGGTACTTTTCAGAAATCTTGGTAAATAACTCTTTTTGTTCTTTTTCAGTAGGTTCTTTGCCTTGAGCTTTCATAGAGGCTACTTGGATCTGCATAAGTACTTTTGCCGCTTGACTTCCTCCCATGACTGCTATCTGAGCACTTGGCCAGGCGAAGATAAATCTTGGGTCATATGCCTTTCCACACATGGCGTAATTTCCAGCCCCATATGAGTTTCCTATGACAACAGTAATCTTAGGTACAGTACTATTAGAAACTGCACTTACTAACTTAGCTCCATCTTTGATGATACCTCCGTGTTCGGACCTACTTCCTACCATGAAGCCAGTAACATCATGAAAGAATATGAGTGGTATCTTTTTTTGATTGCATAGCATGACAAAACGGGCGGCCTTGTCCGCGCTGTCAGAATAAATTACTCCACCAAACTGCATCTCACCATTTGCACTTTTTAGTACTTCACGATTATTGATGACAATACCGACAGACCAACCATCTATCCTAGCATAAGCGCATATGATGGTCTGGCCATAATCTTCTTTGTATTCAGTCCACTCACCGCCATCTACTACTGCTTTAAGCAGCTCCCTAGTGTTATATGGTTTTGTCCTTTCTGCAGGTAGAAGCTTGATAGCATCTTCGACTGGTCGAGAAGGCGGAGTCGCTTCTACTCTGTCGAGGTCAGCTGATGGTGCTGGTCCAAGATGACTTACTATTTTTCTGATCCGTGCTATACAAGTTTGATCATCTTCACATTTATGGTCTACAACTCCCGAGAGGGCTGTTTGTGTAGTAGCTCCTCCTAACGTCTCTTTATCTACATCTTCTCCGATCGCAGCCTTCACTAAGTAAGGACCTGCCAGAAAGATGCTTCCTGTTCCCTCCACTATCAGAGATTCATCAGACATGATAGGTAGATAGGCTCCACCGGCCACACAACTACCCATGATCGCTGAGATCTGGGGTATGCCCATAGAAGACATGACAGCGTTATTTCTAAAGGTCCTACCAAAGTGTTCTTTATCAGCGAAGACTTCGTTCTGCATAGGCAGAAAAACTCCAGCACTATCTACGAGGTATATCGTAGGAAGCCGATTTTCTATGGCAATCTCTTGAGCTCGCAGATTCTTTTTACATGTCATAGGAAACCAAGCTCCAGCTTTTACTGTAGCGTCATTAGCCACAATCATGCACAGCCTACCTTCTACATGAGCAAGGCCTGTCAAAACACCTGCTGCTGGACATCCTCCATGCTCTTCATACATCCCATGGGCCGCTAAGGTCCCTATCTCCATAAAATGAGAATCATCATC
>CAYYBR010000269.1:0-5503 GCA_964470035.1 uncultured Saprospiraceae bacterium | reverse complement strand
CTTTTGTCCTTCTTTAGGAGAGTATCAGGCCATCAAACCGATTATCGATCTGCACAAAGATCAGCTTCCACATCTACTTATCGAAGTTACTTTTTTCTCTCCTTCCGGCTTTTTATCGCTTCCGCAAATGGACCATAAAGCAGATCACATCAGCTATAGCCCATACGACCTATCAGGTGCCAATCGTGATTTTTTCACTTCGCGGGATATCAAACATGTCGTCATAAGCACATTTGCGCTGTGGCCGGGATTCTTAACCGAGATGACAGATCGCCATATCCCCTTCACTTTCGTAAATGCCAAAATAAAACATGAGGCACGCCGCAAGCTCTACTATCAGTCACTTAGTCATCTTTACAAAAATGCTCGGACCATCTATTGTTCAGATCAGATGTCTCATGAGTTCCTGTCCTCTCTTGCCCCATCAGCAAAGGTCCATCTAGGTGGTGATCCTCGCATCAAAATGATACTTGATCATTATGACAAGATAGGTGAGTCCGTAAATCAAAAATCCAATCAAATCATCTTTGCAAGCATAGAAGCGTCTGAAGAAAATCACATCATCGAAAAGCTTGCTGACCTCATCTCTTCAGATCTGGAGATCTCCATAGTACCGCATGATGTAGAAAGAGCTTCTTATATCAGTAAAGAAATACATAGGCTCTATCCTCAGGCAGCACAGCAGATAAAGGTCATCTCTCAGATGGGCTTACTACTTGACTTGTTTCCACAGCACACACTTGCCTATGTAGGAGGTGGATTTGATGAAGGGATACATAACATAGCCGAACCCCTACTAGCTAACTGCAGAGTCATCATCGGACCAAAGCATGAGGGAGATTCATATGCTTCTCGATGTATCGAAGAAGGGGCAGTCAAAGTAGTCCATCATCCAAGTCATATAGTGAGTAAGATAAAAGAGATGTCTAGTCAAGGTATCCTCCAATCTGTCTTTAAGCCCAACCTAGGATGGATCAAGTCCTATGGCAACCAGGTACAAGTCATGTTTGAAGACATGAAATCTCTCTACTAATATGGATCGACATCTACCGTAATCCTGACTTGCCTAACCTCTTTATCTTTTCGTAATACGGATCGAGCTTTAGCAATCAACGTCTTAACGCGATGTGGAGTCTTGCCATCTTTTTCGATTCTAACATAGATCACTTGTTGGTAGGATCCTCTGACTCGTAAGAGAGGCGGATCAACAGGCCCTTGGACTCTGCGACCCAACTTACCTTTCAGCATATCCGTCAACTTCTCCGCTGCAGCCTTCGTCTTTTTAAAATCTTTATGTCGCAACCAAACTGCGACTAGACTATAAAAAGGTGGAAATACGCTCTCTTGGCGCTCCGTTATCTCTCGATTAAAAAATGTGTCATAATCATAGGTTAGTACATCCTTGATAACAGGATGATCCGTATCAAATGCTTGTATGATGACCCTGCCTGGAGTGGATCTTCGACCTGCCCTACCCGCTACTTGAACTAACATCTGAAAACTTCGTTCGGCTGCGCGAAAATCAGGATAAGAAAGCAGGCTATCAGCATTGATGATGCCTACTAAAGAGATGTGGTCAAAATCAAATCCCTTAGTGATCATCTGAGTACCAACAATGAGATCAAGATTTCTCATACGAAAATCAGTAAGGATCTGATCTTGACGTGCCTTACTACGAGTGGTGTCATAATCAAATCTAGCCACTCTAACCTCCGGCAGATGAGTTGCAAGGATTTCTTCTATCCGCTCAGTGCCTGCTCCTAGCAGATGCATATCCTCATTACCGCAGTCAGGGCACTTATCCTGCTTTTTCTGTCGATATCCACAGTAGTGACATTTCATATCACCGATAGACTGATGATAAGTAAGCGAGACATCACAGTTAGGACACTCAGCTTTCCACTCGCAGAAGTCACAGCGCTGCACGGGTGCATAGCCTCTCCGATTTTGAAACAGGATGACTTGCTCCCCTACTGCTACCGTCTCTCGGATGGCGTCTATCAATGGAACAGAAAAGTTATCTCTCATGAGTCCTTTCTTGTAACATTCTTTAAGAGAAACTACCTCTACCTCGGGCAATACACTGGCACCATACCTTTCGGCGAGATGTACATACCCATATTTACCCTGTGTCCCGTTGTATCGTGATTCTAAAGAAGGTGTCGCAGAACCAAGAAGGACATTGGCCCCTGTAAGATGACCAAGCATGATAGCACTATCTCTACCATTATATCTAGGACTTGGAGAATCTTGCTTGAAAGATGGATCATGCTCCTCATCGATGATGATCAACTGTAGATCAGTAAAAGGAAGGAAGAGTGATGATCTTGCTCCCACGAAAAGATGGCTATCAGATAAGGCTGCCTTCCAGATTTCTACTCTTTTCTGGTCATTAATCTTACTGTGAAAAACAAGCAATTCTCCAGCAACCTGATCCTCCAAACGGGCGACTATCTGAGTAGTCAGTGCTATCTCAGGCAGCAAAAGCAACACTTGCCCCCCTGCCCCTAACACCTTGTTAATCAACTCAATGTATATCCTAGTCTTACCACTTCCTGTAACACCATGGAGCAGGACCACTCGATTATCATCAAAGTGTTGTTTGATCTGACGATGCGCAGCGCTCTGCGCTTTGCTAAGCTCAGTCAAGACATGCCTCTCGCCTTTGCTGCCAGATAATCTACTTACTTCATGTGCTTCGACTGTTATGATCTCTTTTTTCTTGAGTGCAGCGATAACAGCAGCGTCGACATCAGCTTTCTCATAGATTTCTTTTTTTCTGATCCACTCTTGCTTATTGGCCAGCGACATAATAGTCAGCAAAGCTCGCTGCTGTTTTTCCGAGCGTGATGCCATATCCATGGCCACTTCTAGCTGACTATCGTATGGAGCTTTGAGTTGGACATAATCTTCCGTCTTGGGTTTGTACCGATACTGTAGCTCTTCCTTGATATACAACACCCGATACTCCATCAGTCTCTTGATGACTGGGTAAACCGTCTTCTTATCAAGGATATCTCTTATCAGATCGGTGGTTAACTCATGTTGGATCGATAGTGCCTCGGCGATGAGATACTCATCATCAGTAAGTGGCAGTTCATCGAGATTGATGGCCACATTATATACATACTTTGTCTCACTAGACAACTTGAGACCAGATGGAAGAGCTACAGACATCACCTCTCCAAGATGAGCAGAGTAATACGTTGCCATCCATCGCCAGAACTCGATTTGATGGGTGGTGATGATCGGCAGTTCATCTAGCACTGAGATGACATGCTTCAGTTTACTGATTGGCCGGTTATGGTGTTGCCCTAAGACGAGACCCGAATACAACTTCCTTCTCAAAGGCACTTCTACACGAACACCGTACTTCATCTTATCGACAAGATCTACAGGCACAGCATACGTGTATGTCTGAGGTATGGCTAAGGGAAGTAATACTTCTACGAAAAGTGGCTGGGTGCTTGTATCCAATGTTTTCTTAAAACATCAAAAGTACATCTCTTGTGCCACACGAAAAGTATTAGCATGTGCCTCTATGATGTCTCTTATCTGGTGACTGTATCCACCACCCATGACGATGGATACTGGGATTTGATGCTTTCTACATAAGCCTAATACATAGTGATCTCTATCCTTACATCCTTGTCTACTAACAGAAAGTCTACCAAGCTTATCAGTTGCTAGTATATCTACTCCGGCGAGATAGAATACTAGATCTGGCTCCACCTCATCGATTAACTTCGGCAGGATATCACGGATAGTAGAAAGATAAAGATCGTCATCCGCTTTATCCGGCAGACCTATGTCAAGATCTGACACTTGCTTTCTAAGAGGGTAATTATTAGCTCCATGGACACTCAAGGTAAATACTCGCTCTTCTTCTCTGAAGATATGCGCTGTACCATTACCCTGATGTACATCTAAGTCTATGACTAGGATTTTTTTCACTTCTCCTCTGTCGAGTAGCATTCTTGAAGCTATAGCAATATCATTAAACACACAGAATCCTTCTCCTTTATCTGCAAAGGCGTGATGTGTACCTCCTGCTGTATTGAGCGATACTCCATCGAGCATTGCATATTTGGCACAATCATAGGTGGCTTTGGCTATATACCTGCCTCTGGTGATCAGATCTGCTCTTAATGGAAATCCTATAGCTCGTGCTGCTTTTCGATCGAGATCCAATGTTTTGAGGGCTGTCAAATATTCTTTAGTATGCACACTCAGAATTTCCAAGTCCGTAAGGGCAGCTGGGTGAAAAAAATCTGATTCTTTGATAGTACCCTCTCGTATTAACTGCTCTGGGATCAACTCATATTTGATCATCGGAAACCGATGACCTTCTGGCAGTTGGTATCTATATATGGGCGAGTGAGCTATCTTCAAGGAATTCAGATTACTCTGTTATGACAAGTGAAGATGACAAATTGTTCTTTGTGTCTTACACCCTTAACGCACAATGATTCAAGCAAGCACTATCCTTGTCTTAAAAAGCCTGACAGATGGATAGTAAACTACTTGAATCATTTACGTAAGTGGAAGGAGGATAGTCCTACTCTATGACCGTGATATCTCCTTTATATGTCTTAGATATGCCAAGTTCATTCGTTACTCTCGCGGAGTATACGTACACACCGGCGTTAATTCGATTATCTCTATATCTTCCATTCCAGCCAAAGTTTGGATCGTTAACAGGGCCATCTCGCATCTCATACACTTGGTTACCCCATCTATCATAGATGTCTAGGTCATATATCATGCCTGCTGGATTTTCTGCTTGTGGGAAAAATCTGTGATTGCCAAGTGCACTGTTAGGGCTAATGACATTGGCAAAATAAATATTTCCTATGCCGTTAACTTCTATCGTGATCTCATCTTCACTGACACATCCCTCTTCATCAAAAACTCTTACAGTAAAAGTCGTTGTCTCTTCTATATCGACCATAGGGTTAGGGCAATCTAGACAGCTAAGTCCTTCTACATCGTCCCACTCTATCCTTACGATCACTCCATCATAGTCGATCATGAGCTCAAACATACCTGTAGGGTCTATCGTCACTGATGTTATATTGAGCGCAAACTCTCTGTCATTAGTGATCTCTGCTTCTCCGGTGGAGATACATCCATTTTGATCTGTAAGATCAAAGATGTATATGCCTTCTTCAAGACCGGTCACCGTGAATGGAAGTGAAGTTATACTTGTCACCCCAGGTAAACCTGTAACTGAAAAAGGTGGCGTGGCGTCTGGTAGCCCGTCAATGACGAAGCTACCATTCGCCCCACCTTCGCATGATCCAATAATCTGTGAGGTCGTGATCACCATCTCTGGTGTTACATCGACCTGTATCGTTGTAATACTATCACAGCCTGCTGCAGTCTGTGTAGTATCGCTAAAAATTCCACTTGTGGTTATCATCTGACCACTAAAGTCAAATGTCTCTCCTTCGCATATGACCATAGAGCCTAAGTCAACATTGATGGATTCTACCACCTCTAT